>JAIXZU010000144.1 GCA_027489415.1 Alphaproteobacteria bacterium | reverse complement strand
TTCGTCGGCGTCCGCGACGCTATGGAAGGGCCCTGCGCGGACGCGGAGGACTTCCTTGCCGCTGGATTCCGTTTTGCTGATGGCGGCGGGTTCGTACATTTCCATCAACTTGGCTTTTTGGGTGGCGGCGTTGTCCAACGAGGAGTAGGCGCCGGTTTGGACGTAGACCAGTGTTTTTTTCAGGGGCCTTGTGTTGGTGTAGACGCGGTCCTCGTATTCCGGGGGTTTTGGCAGATTTTGGGCTGGTGGCGGGACAAGCTTGCGTTCGTTGGCGAGTTCCCGCTGCGACGGCTGGGGTTGGGGTGTGAGTGGTGGGAGTGCTTCTTCTTCCACGCCTGCGGGGTTGGTGCTGGGGAGGAATTCGGCGGGGACGTCCTTGCCTATGAGGTTGTCCGCCATTTTATAGCCGCCGCCTTTGTAGCCGCCTGCTTCATGGTGCGGGCCGCCGATGGCTTCTACAAGGACAGGGGCAGTGCCCATGCGCATGATATCCAGCGATTGGGCGGCGGCGTAGGAGAGGGCGATTATCGGGCCGCGGACGAAGGGCCCGCGGTCGTTCACTTTCAGGACGATGCTTTTGTTATTTTCCAAGTTGGTGACGCGCACGATGGTGGGCATGGGAAGGGTTTTGTGGGCGGCGGTGAAGGCGTACATGTTGTAGCATTCGCCGTTGGCGGAGGCGCGGCCGTGGAAGTCTTCGCCGTACCAGCTGGCGATACCTTTTTCGCGGTAACCCAAGCTTGATTTCATCGGTTCGTAGCGGATGCCATCCACAATATAAGGGTTACCGACCTTAATAGCGCCGTTGGCGGCGCATTGGTGTTTATCCATTTTCTTGGCAAGGTGCGCACCGACCTGAAGCTGGGCACAGCCAGCCAGAACAGTTAACAGTGCGCAGTGAATAGTGAACAGGAGAGCTGAGCGGGGGCGGAGCATGGGTATGGCTTTTATTGGGGTTGGGCTTCAAGGGTTTCGGCGAGGGCCAGGACGGACCATGCGAAATAGGAAGAGTTGTTCCAGCTTAAGATGACGCTGAAATTGGGGCCGAGGAGGTAGGCGGGGCCTTCCGGCTGCGGGTGATAGTAGCGGAGTTCTACACCGCTGGCCAATTTACTGCCTTCGGGAAGTTTAAAGCCGCGCGATTGCCAGAAGGCCAGCGGTTGGGGTTCGGACAGGCCGCGTGAGTTGAGTTTGACGCCGTTGACGTTGACACCGTCCGCCAGCAGGCGCCAGGGAGTATTGGATTTCCAGCCGCGTTTTTGGAGATAGGTGGCGGCAGAGGCGAAGACGTCGGCTTCGTCGGTCCAGATATCCGCGACGCCGTCGTTGTTACCGTCTGTTCCGTAGGCCAAATAGGAACTAGGCATAAACTGGCACTGGCCCATGGCGCCGGCCCAGCTGCCCAAGAGTTCAGACGGCTTTTTGCCGGTTTTCTTGAGTACCTGAAGTGCGGCGAAGGTTTCCTTGCGGAAGTAGTCCGAACGGGGGGACTGCCATGCGAGGGTGACTAAGGCCGGAACCACGGGATGGTCCCCCTGCACTTTGCCGAAGTTGGTTTCGATTCCCCACAAGGCCACAACCACGCTGGCTGAGACGCCTGTGCGGGTTTGTGTGGCTAGGAGGTCCTCGCTGTGTTCCATGAGGTTCTGGCGGCCTGCATCAATACGGTTGGATGAGAGCATGGCGCCGGTGTATTGCGCAAAGGTGCGGACGAGCTCCGGCTGGTTGTTTTCCGACTTTACTACTGCGGGGATTGGAGCTGGTTTGCCGGAGAATGCGGCGTCCAGTACTCCGGGATTATAGCCCTTTGATTTCGCTTCTGCCTTCAGTTTTGTGTAAAACGCCTTGAACGTGACGCCTTGGGCATTGGTTTGAGGAGCGTCCGACGGCACTGTTGAGCAGGCGCAGAGCAAGGCACAGGCCGTGAGGATTCTGGTAAGGCGGTAAATTCGTTTTTGCATGCCTTATGCTAACAGGATTGAGGTAAATTGCGAGCGCAGCGGCGCCATTATAATGGGTTTGGCGATGGGGATGTGTTGTGTGTGCACGAAATGCCCGAGAACCACATAAAATGGCTTGGCAAATGCTGTGGGGTTGGGTATTTCAGCAGGTGGAAGCGTGTCAGAGCGGTTTAATGTGCTGGTCTCGAAAACCGGTTGGGGGCAACCCCTCGGGGGTTCGAATCCCCCCGCTTCCGCCACTTCAATACGATTTGCATTTTGCGTATTTCGTTTTGCGTGGTAGAAGGTGCCGGTCCGGAGGAATGGCAGAGCGGTCGATTGCGTCGGTCCAGAAAACCGAAGGTCCGCAAGGTCCCGTGGGTTCGAATCCTACTTCCTCCGCCAAGTTTTTAGAAGTCTTATCATTTTATCTACTCGATTGCGTCGGTCTGAATTTGAGTTATACGCCTTCGGCGTAATACCGATGGTCCGCAAGGTCCCGTGGGTTCGACCCTAAGGGCAACGGCATTGCCGTAATCCTACTTCATCCGCCAAGTTTTTTTATAAATCCAACTTCTAGTTGGATTTTTCTATTTTTACTGGAAATTGTCTTACATTTTATGCGTGTAACTAATTTGCATCGGGGGATGTTCTGACATTTTTTTCATCCGTCCAGTTATGTTTGACTTTGGTCAAGTATTCCCTGAAACACCTTGTAAGACTTCATAATAACAATATTAGGGTCATACAGATGAGTCATTTATCCCTTCGGGTTCGTTTGCTGTTAATTGTTGTGTTTGGCGGCCTTAGCACGCTTGTGATTATTGCGTTATCGCTCTTCATTTTAAGGAATACCCTTATTGAAGACCGCATGGAGAAGATTAAGGAGCAGGTTCAGATTGCGACGACAGTTGTTGAGAGTTATTCGGCGCGGGTTCAGAGCGGCGAATTGACGGAAGCTGATGCGAAAACCATGGCCCTGAAGGCGATTAAAAACATTCGTTATGGAAAGGATGACTATTTCTGGATTAACGACATGGAGCCCAAGATGGTTATGCACCCCATTAAGCCTGCGCTTGATGGCAAGGACCTAAGCCAGACGGCTGATAAGAACGGCAAGCTCCTGTTCATGGAAATGGTTCAGGTTGTTAAAGAGAGTGAAGAGGGTATTGTGGACTACGTTTGGCCCAAGGGACCTGACAATGTTCTTACCCCCAAAATTTCCTACGTTAAGTTATTCAAGCCGTGGGGTTGGGTGATTGGGACCGGTGTGTATGTGGACGATGTACGTGCGGCAATTATTAAACAGGCGATTGTGCTATGCAGTATTGGTTTGTTGATTCTGATTATTGCAATTGGCGGGACGCTTGTTATCAGCCGGAGCATTCTGTCCCCCTTGAAGAATTTCGCGTCCAACCTTGCTAAGACGTCCCGTGAAGTGGGGGATGTGCTTGCTGAGTCAGCGCGATCGACATCCAGCATGGCGGCGGCGGCTGAGGATACGAGCTCCCAGAGTAAGATCATTAAGAACAGCATTCAGGATGCCAATAGTCAGGTAGGCAGTGTGCACAAGGCACTGGAAGAACTGAATATTAGTATTTCTGATATTTCGCAGAACGTGCATGGTGTGAATGCTTTTGTTAAACAGGCGATTGATAAAGCCGATAAAACTGGTGAAGTGGTTGGGCGTTTGACTGAGACGACCCAGAAAATCAGTGATGTTGTAAACTTGATTACGACGCTTGCCGACCAAACAAACCTGCTTGCCCTAAATGCCGCGATTGAAGCTGCCCGAGCTGGTGACGCCGGCCGTGGGTTTGCCGTTGTGGCTGATGAAGTGAAGAAGCTTGCGACCAACACCAGTAGTGCGACGGAGGAGATTGGTGCCAATGTGGCGAGTATCAAGACCGTGGTGGATGAGTGTGTGCTTGCGCTGCGTGAAGTGATGACGGCTGTTAAGAAGATTGAGGACAATACGAATGCGATGTCCGCAGCTGTTGAAGAACAGAACAGTGTTGTTGAGAATGTGACGGTGAGTATGCGCGGGGCTTCCGAGCATGTTTCATCCGTGACCGACAATATTCATAATATTGAGGTGTCCATCAGCAGCAGTGCGGCTTCTAACAAAGAGTTGGCTGTGATTACCGGAAACTTGAAGCAGTCATTTGATAATATGCATACGTCGGCGATTCAGGTCTTCCGGCGGATGGGACTGAGTGTGTAATGAAAAGGGGGCTTAGGCCCCCTTCCCTTTCTTATTTACGGCCCTTTTTGGCTTTGGTTTTGGCTTTTTAGCAGGTGTTGAGAACTTCACGGAGGTAGGCTTCATAGCCTCCTGTTTGGGAACCGGAGCAGCGAAATGGAAGGCTGCGTGCTCGAATTTTCCGGTCTTTTTGTGTTTCAGGTAGTCGAAGGTCAGTTTACGGATTTTGGGGCCGAGGAGCCAGAGGGCGAGGAGGTTGGGGAGCATCATCAGGCCGGTGGTGATGTCCGCAATCGTCCAGATGAATTGGACGCCTTCGTTGACGGTTTTGGCGAGGTCCAGCACTGCTGCGCCGAAGAAGGTGCAGGCGAGGAAGAAGACGAGGTACGGTGTGGCGATACGTTTGCCAAAGAGATAAACCGCGCCTTGCTGGCCGTAGTAGCCCCAGCCCAGGACGGTGGTGAAGGCGAAGAGCAGCAGGCACATTGCAATGATGACTGAGCCCAGCTGATGGCCGAAGATGGTGACGCCGCCGAGGCCGGTGTTAAAGGCCATTTGAGTGAGCGAGGCGCCGCCTGAGGCGAGTTCCGAGGACGTCCAGGCGCCGGTGACCAGAATGACCAAGCCGGTGAAGGTGCAGACGAAGAAGGTATCGATAAAGGTTTGGGTCATCGAGATAAGCGCTTGCTCGGTGGGGTGGCGGGTTTGGGCGGTGGCGGCGACGATGGGGGCGGAGCCGAGGCCGGACTCATTTGCGAAGACGCCGCGGGCGAGGCCGTAGCGCATGGCGAGGAGCAAGGTTGAGCCGACGAAACCGCCGGTGGCTGCGGTGCCGGTGAAGGCATCCCGGAAGATTGATTCAAACATTTCGGGCACATAGGAGGCGTTGGCGACGAGGATTAAAGTGCCGGTGAAGGCGTAGAGGCAGATCATGAACGGGACGACGGAGTCCGCGATTTTTGCGATGCGTTTGAGGCCACCGAACATGATGACGGCGGCGGCGAGGGTCATGACTGCGCCTGTGGCTGTGGGATTGAAGTTGAAGGAGGTTTTGAGGGCGTCCGCGACGCTGTTGGATTGCACCATGCCGCCGATGCTGAGGGCGGCGAAGCTGAGGAACAGCGCGAAAAGCATGCCTAAAACAGGCTGATTTGCGCCGTGGGTGAGGTAGTACATGGGGCCGCCGCGGAATTCTCCGGTGGGGGTTTTGATGCGGTAATGCACGCCCAGCAAGGTTTCCGAGTACTTCAGTGCCATGCCGAAGAGGCCGGAGACCCACATCCAGAACATGGCGCCGGGGCCGCCGATGACAATGGCTGTGGCCACGCCCGCGATGTTACCCGTGCCGACCGTCGCGGCCAGGGCCGTTAGGAGCGCAGAGCGGTTGGAAATGGTGCCTTCCGCAGTGCTGTTTTTGGCTTGGGGCTTGAAGATATCGATAAGAGACGGCACCAGCAGGGTGAAGGTGAGGCCGCGCAGCTGGAGGGTGAGCCAGATGCCCGTGCCGACCAGCATAATGAGCATGGGCCAGCCCCAGAGCAGGCCTGCGAAGGTGTTGAGATAACTTGCGATATGTTCGAGCATGGGTGGGCCTCCGGTTACTGAGAATGGGGTTTAGTGTATTCAGTGTGTACGAAATGTACAGTGGTATGATGGTTTTTTGGGCGTTTGGGTTCGGGATGTGACTTTGGGTACAACTTGATGGGCATAACATACTGACTTTTATGATTTATACGTGTGATTGGGTGTGGAAAATGTAAGGATTGTGGCGGGCCTGTGATGCTTTTTTTGGCTGTGGCGGCGGCATTTTGGTGACCAGATATGGTCAATGTAAGGAAAGCAGATGGGCAATGATGGGCAGTTGTATTTTGAGGGCGAAGTTTGATGAAAAGCGCTCGGATATGAGAGACCGCTGCGACGAGTTCTCTCGGATACGAGAGAGGTTTGGTGGGGTGTGTATCTTATATGAGAATTGGCTTGCAGGGCTGGTATTGGCACCCCATGTGTGAGGTGCAGACGGCGCATTCAGAGCTTTTTTTACCCAGTAACCTGCGTTGAAAAAGCGCGCCGCCCTGTGAAAGGGTGCCTAAACAGGCGAGACCCGAAGCGCTACCAACGCTCCGGGCCTCTGCAGAGGTACTCACAACTGACATTTGGAGGTACCCAATGTCTGACGTGCTTACGACTGCATTCTTGTTCCTGTGGGAATGCCTTAAGAGCATTCCCCATGCGGTGATGTGGGCAATCAGCTTGCTGATTGCCACCATCCGAATGGGGCTGGCCTACCTGATTTACCGCAAGGTAAAGACGGGAAAGCCAGTGAAGCGGAAGCCTAA
>JAIXZU010000003.1 GCA_027489415.1 Alphaproteobacteria bacterium | reverse complement strand
GTCAACAATACTCCGCAGCCCGGTTTGAGTGCTGTGACTAAGGCGGTTGAGGATTATTTCAATGGCATTTCAACGCTGCAGGCCAACTTTACCCAGACCGTGACCGGCGAGCGGACCGCGAGTGCGGGCGTGTTCAGCTGGCGGCGGCCCGGGCAGTTCCTGTGGCAGTACCAGACGCCGGTAGCGCAGAAGCTAGTTTCGACCGGCAGTGCGATTTATTTCATTGATGACCGCCAGCAGGCGACCCAGTTGCCGATGGATGCCGGTGTGGCGCGGTTGTTTAATGCCAAGACACTCAACCTTTCCAAGCAAGGCTTGCGTGCCACCCATGTGAAAACGACGAGCCAGCGACTGGAAGTGGATTTTGCCGTTGATAAGAAAATTGCGACTGGCGACCAGACTGGCCTTGCCAGTTTAAAGCTGGTGTTTGACCGCATGCCGGGCAACCGGATGCAGCTGCGGCAGATTGACGCGCTGGATACGCTGAGTGTGACAACGCGCGTGGAATTCAGCAACCTGCGAGAAAATGTGAGCCTGCCTGCGAAAATGTTTGCGTTTACGCCCGGGGTTTATGACCAGCGGAACTAGTTCCTATTTATCAGACAGTATCGTTTGATTAGACACAGGGGGGTTGCTGAAAGGCGGCCCCCTGTGGCTTTTGGGGTTGGGCGCTGGCTAAGGTTTTGCTAGGGTGAGCGCATGTTATTCATTATTGGTCTTGTGGTCTGTTTGGGCTCTGTGGTGGGTGGTTATTTGATGCACCACGGCCAGCTTGCCGTTTTGTGGCAACCCAGTGAATTTATTATTATTGGTGGCGCTGCGACGGGGGCATTCATTATTGCCAACCCCGGGCACGTGCTGAAGGCCACCGGTGGGGGCATGAAGGTGCTGCTGACGGGGCTACCTTATTGGAAAAAAGAGCCTTATATGCAGTTGATGGGCTTCTTTTTCGAGCTTTCCAAGTTAATGCGGACCAAAGGCATTAAGGAAGTTGAACAGCATATTGACCACCCGCATGAGAGCTCCCTGTTCCAGAAATATCCGCTGCTGACCAAAGACCACCATGTTGAGGCGTTTATTTGTGACAACGTGCGGCTTATCGTGATGGGCAGCGGGATGCCTAACCAGCTGGAAGAGTTGATGGATGAGGAGATCCATATTCACCATAATGACCGGAGTGCGGTTGTGAACGCGTTTGCGAACATCGGTGATGGTATGCCAGCGCTGGGGATTGTAGCGGCGGTGCTTGGAGTGATTGTGACCATGGGGAGTATTACCGAACCTCCTGAAATTCTTGGTAAATTGATTGGTGCGGCGCTGGTTGGGACTTTCTTCGGGGTCTTGATGGCTTACGGCGTGATTGGCCCTATGGGTAAGAACATTGAAGCCCAGTATACGGGTGAGCACGCGTTTTATATTTGTATCAAGATTGCGATTTTGAACTTTGCGCGGCAGTTAAGCCCGCAGATTATTGCAGAATTTACCCGTAAACACGTACCGGGACCGGTGCGGCCGAGTTTCCAAGAGGCTGAAGAGTACCTGAACAGCCTTGGCAGTGGTGAGGCGAAGGCATAAGCGATGGCGGACGAAGAAAACGGCGGTGGTGGTGGTGGCAGCGGGGGGAATGGCCCTGCTGTCATCGTCATCAAGAAAAAGGCACGGGGCGGGCATGGTGGCCACCACGGTGGGGCTTGGAAAGTAGCTTATGCCGACTTCGTGACCGCGATGATGGCGTTCTTCCTGCTGCTGTGGTTGCTGGCCAGTACCACCAAAGAGCAGAAGGCGGGGATTGCCAATTATTTCAACCCGCCGAGCAATTCATCCCAGTACGGTGGTGGACAGGGGATTATGCAAGGCAGCAGCGTGATTGCGGCGGATGCGACCGCGCCGGAAGAGACGCCCGCGATGCCGCCTTCCCAAGCCAGTGACAATGACGACATGGCGATGCAAGCTAAGGAAGACGCCATGTTCCGGCAGGTGGCCGAGCAGCTGAAAAAGGCCGTGATGAATGTGCCGGAGCTGAAGACGTTACTGGATAACATGTTGATTGATATGACGCCGGAAGGCTTGCGGATTACGATTACGGACAGCCAGGACCGGCCGCTATTTGAGACGGGTGGCGGGCAAATGTTTGATTATACACGACAAATGTTGGCAGTTGTGACCGATGTGCTGGGGCCGCTGCCGAACAACCTTGCGATTGGGGGACACACTGATGTGGTGCCCTACCGTGGTGCCAACCCCGTTTACACCAACTGGGAGCTGAGCAGTGACCGTGCCAACAGCGTGCGCCGCGTGATGATGGAAGAAGGCATGCCGGAGCGACGTTTGGCCCGTGTTGCCGGTTACAGCAGCCAGCAGCCGTTGCTGGTTGACCAGCCCGAAGCGGTTAAAAACCGGCGGATTACGATTATTATTTTACGGAGCAAGAAAGGGACGCTGGCGCAGTTCAGCCAGGACGGATTGATTGCGCCGCAGATGGGGCCGACGGTTTACTAGGTATTCCGCGGGTTTGCGGGATATTTTCACGTGATTGAATAGGGTTATTATAGCCTATTGAGGGGTATTTGTCAAGTTTTGTGTTTTTGTTAAGGTGTTGATTTTGTTGGTTTAGTTTGGGATTTGGGGGGTGGAGAATGGGTGGAAAGTGCTTGGGCCGTGACGGGTGAGTTTGGCTGTGGGGGCCGATTTTTGGTTACCATGTTGGGTGAATGTAAGGAAAGTGGCGGGGTAGGGGATGGAGAGTGGGCTCATGGGCTCATGGGTTAAGGGATTCATGGTGGGTTGCGGGTTGAGATGGGGGGTTGCTTTATGTTTTGCACGGCTTTCGTGGATGACGGCATTCGTCGGCATGGAGGCGGGGGGAGGACTGCGGGTACTTATGAGGGTTTTGCTGAGGTTGGCTTGGAAGGTTTGACGCCGGGGGATCCCGGGTCTGGGCGAACTTACCAGAAATGAGATTTCTGTAGTTCGCCGCAGCCGGGGAAACAGGTGGCGTTTGGGGGCGCGTTTATTGGTTATAGGAACGGCCCGCCTTGCGGCGCTGTCTCGTCTGACTGCGTCTGGACTCGCAGGCCGCATTCCGGCCTCCGCCGGAATGGCGGGCTAGGCGGCGGCGCTGCCGTAGGCGGGGATGAAGGTGTTGTCCGCGGCGCCTTCGCCGGCGAGGAGGTTGAGGATGCGCCTCGTGGCGAGGCCGTCCCCGTAGGGGTTGGTGGCGCGGGACATGGCGTCGTACTTCGCGGGATTGTCGAGGAGTTCCGCGACGTTATTGATGATGCCCTGCGTGGTGGTGCCGATGAGGCGGTTGGTGCCAGCCATGATGCCTTCGGGGCGTTCGGTGAGGTCGCGCATCACGAGCACCGGTTTGCCAAGGGCGGGGCCTTCTTCCTGAATCCCGCCGGAGTCGGTCAGGATGAGATGGCTGTGGCGCATGAGGTGGATGAAGTCCGGATAGTCCACCGGCGGTGTGAGTATCACGTTGCTGAGATTGCCGAGCATGCTGCGCACCGGCCCTTGCACGTGCTGGTTTAGGTGCACGGGATAGATGAAATTGTGGGACGGGTAGCGCTGGGCGAGGGCGGCGATGGCCTTGCAGATGTGCTCGAAGCCTTCGCCGTAGTTCTCCCGCCGGTGGCCGGTGATGAGGATATAGGGCTTTTGCAGGTGTTCCGGCGTGAGGCCTTGCGGGAGGGGACGCTGTGTGGTGCTGTCGCCGAGGCGTTCGACAGTCAGGTGGAGGGCGTCGATGGCGGAGTTACCGGTAATGAAGACGTTTTCGGTGATGTTTTCGTCAAACAGCGCCTGTGCGGCGGTGGCGGTGGGCGCAAAGTGCCAGCTGGCGATATGGCCGATGAGCTTGCGGTTCACTTCTTCCGGGAACGGGGCATAGTTGTTGTAAGTGCGCAGGCCGGCTTCCAGATGTGCGACCTGAATGTGGTGGCGGGTGCCATGGGCCGTGCCGGTGGGGATGTTTTCGGCGTTGCGAACGAAGTAGTCGTAGCCGTAGTAGGCGGTGAGAGCGGCCATGAAGGCGGTTGTGGTATCCCCCTGCACCATGACGATGTCCGGCTGTTCGGCTTCCATGAGGGTGTGCAGGCCGCCCAGAAGCTTGCCGGAAAGGAAGGCGAGGGGTTGGCCGGGGGCCATGACGTCGAGGGTGTGGTCCGGCTTGATGTCGAACCAGTCGAGAATCGGCCAGAGCATTTCGCGGTGCTGGCCGGTGGAGACGGTGCAGAGGTCGAAGCGGGGGTCCGCCCTCAGGGCGAGGACCATGGGGGCGAGTTTGATGGCTTCCGGCCGCGTGCCGAAGACCACCATGACTTTTTGCTTGCTGGACGACGTGTTCATGGCCGTTAGATACCCCCCCACGCTGCCGAGGGCAAGTGAAATGCCGCGCTTTGTGGCGGTGGAGCCATAGCGGGTAGGGCGGTTTGAGACTGAAAAGCCTTGAAAGATTGTGGGAGGGCGCGGGGTTTGCGAGGATGCGGGGAGCGTCGGCACCGTGCCGGTGTCAGGTTTGGCTCCTTCCCGGGCCTAAAAGAATGTGATTATGAACAAGAATGGCTTTTACCCGTCGCTGTGCGCCTTGGTGGCGCTAGCCCTGCTGTGGGTGCCGGTGGCTGTTTCCGCGCAGGAGCAGTTCTATACCCAGAGTGGCGGCCGCGGTTTGCAGAATGCCAAGACCAATGCCCGCCTTTCCAAGGTTGAGGGTGATGTGGACGTTCTGAACGAGGAAATGGCCAAAGTTAAGCCCCACGCCAAAGCCGAGCTGGGCAGCTGCCCCGACGCGGGCGATAAACTGCGCTACACCGGCACCAACTGGGTGTGTGAGCGCGAAACCGACCCGACGGTGCAGTCCTTCGCCAAGAAAAGCCTGCCGACCTGTACGGGGACAAGCATTATTGGTGTACAAGGCGGCGAGTTTGCCTGTGTACAGAGCGGATTTGTAAGCAACGAAACCGACCCGACCGTGCAGGCCTTTGCCAAGGCGCCGCTGCCAAACTGTGGCAGCGAGCAGTTTTTGAGTGTCAACGGCAGTGGCCAGTTGAGCTGTGTGACCGACCAGAAGGGCCTGACCGCCGAAACCGACCCGAAAGTGCATGGCTTTGCCCGCACCGATACCAACCCGAGTTTGCCGAACTGTTCGATTAACGAGACCCTGACCATGACCAACGGCAGCTTGAGCTGCCGCGTGGACAGCACCGGTATTACGCAGGAAGCCGACCCGTTCACGGCGGATTTCGCGCGGACGGATATTCCCGGTTACACGCTGGCGGCTTGTGGAACGGGTGAGTTACTGCGTGCGGTGACGGAGTCCGGTAAGGTTGTATTGAAGTGTGACACGGCGACGGCCACCCTGGGGGAAGTGATTGCGCTGAATGACTTGAGCGATGTGAGCACGGCCGCGCAAACGAGCGGAACGGTCCTCAGATACAATGGTACCGAATGGGTGGCTGGCACTGAAGTTGACCCCACCGTGCCGGACTGGGCGAAGACGAATCTGACCGGATGTGCCGCCGGTGAGGTCTTGAGCTACCTTGGCGGCACGCTGCAGTGTGTGGCGGATGCCGGTGGCAGCGGAGCGCCTTTGACCTTTGCCGGACTGAGTGATGTCAATGTGACCGGCGTGACGGATGGACAGTTTGTGAAATACGATTTGACCAGCGGCCGCTGGGTGCCCGGGACCGTGCAAGACTTCGCCCAGAACGCCCTGCCGACCTGTGGCACCGGACAGGTGCTGACTACTGACGGGACAACGCTGACCTGTAGTGACGATGCGGGGGGAGCCTCCGACCCCATTGACCTGGTGGAACTGGGCGACGTGCGCACCGGACCCAGCACCAACCTGAACCCCGCCAACAACGACTTCCTGCGCTATGACAGCGCGACCAGCAAGTGGGTGGCGGTGCATGACAAGCTTTCCGGCACCCTTAACAATGGGGACTGGTGTTATTTCAATGGAACCGACGTGGTGTGTGACCGCGGTGCCCCGCAACAGTGTGGCGTGGGTGACGTATTGAGCTGGAATACGGCAACTTCCGGATTTGACTGTGTGAGCGGCACGACGGCGCTTGGGCTGGGCGATATGGCATACCAGAACAGCAACAACGTGAGCATTACCGGCGGGGTGTTGAATGGCACGACGATCGGGTTAACCAACGCGGCTGAGGGGCGCTTCACCAACCTGCGCGTGACCGGTAACTTTTATGTGAGCGGCACGCAGACGATTGACGGTGTGAGCTTCCTGAACGGTGGGGTGAATGCCACCGGTACTGTGACCGCGACAGCCTTTGTGGGTGACGGGAGCCAGTTGACGAATATCAGTGCGGGGAACCTTGCGGGGGTTGGAGTGTCCGGCAGTGTGCAGTTTAAGGATCCGGTCACGGGGTTTGTGTCCGGTACCAGTGATATTGTGTGGAATGCGGGTGGTAAGAACCTTGCGGTTGCGGGAACGGTACAGGTGGCAGGGACCGGGGCTGAGACCTGCAACGGGGCCTCCCGCGGGCAGATGCGTGTCATTGATGCGGGTGCGGGGGATATCCGCATGCAGTTCTGCCGCTAACTTCTGATGTTGTCTTACAGGTGACTGACCGAAGGGTTCGGAACCTTTTTTCCGTTAAGCCGTTCATTGACAGAGCGAAGCGGTTGGTGTGGGATAGGCCCACGACTGCGTAGGCCGTCAATCCAACATAAAAGGAACCTCTGACATGATGAGCAAAAAATTTGTAATGGCTGCCGTGATTTCCAGCGTAGCGCTGACTGCGTGTAGCGAAGGCCCTGGCTTTAGCGGTACGGACCTCGGGACCGGTATTGGTGCGGTCAGCGGTGCGGTGATTGGTAGCCAGTTCGGTGGCGGTAGCGGCCAGACCGTGGCGGCTGTGGTGGGTGCCCTGGCCGGTGCTTGGGTTGGTAACAAAGTGGCCCAAGGCATGACCGCCCAAGACCGTGGTTACTATGAGACTGCTGCAAACCGTGCCGCTGCTGCGCCGGTTGGCCAGCAGATTGTGTGGAACAACCCGCAGTCCGGTAACCAGGGGACGATTACGCCGGTGAACGAAGGCCGCGACAGCAGCGGGAACGCCTGCCGTGAGTACCAGCAGACCGTGACCATTGGTGGCAAGACCGAGCGCGCCTACGGCAAGGCCTGCAAGCAGCCTGATGGCAGCTGGAAGATCATCAACTAACTGTTGGTACGTCCGATAAACGACGCTGCGGCGTCGTTTTTTGTTTTCTATGCCACAGGGGGATGGTGCCGAGTGTGCTTGCGTATCAATATATTAGTGCCGTATCGGTACGTTGTGCTAATGTATGATGAATAATAATTGAAAAATATCGTCATGCAGCTCTCGTTCAAGCAAAAAATTATTGCCGCGCTTCTGGTTGTCGGAACCGTTCCGATGTTGGTGCAGGCCGGTGTCACCCTGTGGAAGACTTACGGGAATATTCATGAGCAGATCGAGCAAGAGCTTGAGGTGAGCCTTGCGGATATCGGGGCGCGGACTGAGGATTATTTCGGGATTATTACCCGCCAAGTGCGGACCATGGGCCATAACCATGCGGTGGTGGATGCTTTGAAGGAGTTTACCGCGGCTGTGGACAGCCTTGACCCCAGTAAAGTGCCAGTGGATACGGCCCTGCTGCGTGAACGCTATGTGTACCAGCAGCAGAACACCTCCGGCACCGTTCCCACCGATGTGGATACGTGGATGCCGACCGATGCCAAAGCGGTTGCGCTGCAAAGCCTTTATATTTCTGGCAACCCCGAGAAAATTGGTGAAAAGCAGAAGATGGATGTTGCGCCCGGTGACCTTGAGTACAACCGCGTGCATGCCAAGTACCATGGGATGTTCCGGAAATTTGTCGATGAGTTCGGGTTCTATGACGTGTTCCTGGCCGATGCCCGCACCAACCAGATTGTTTATACCGACTTCAAGGAAATCGACTTTATGAGCAATGTGGCGGAAGGCGCGCTGAAGGATTCCAACCTGAGCAAGGTGCTGCGCGAGGCGATGGCGAGTAATGACCCTGACAAGGTGTTTGTCTCCGACTTTGAGCGTTACATGCCGAGCTACAATGCCGGTGCTGCTTTCATGGCAATCCCGCTGATTGAAAATGGTAAAACGATCGGTGCTTTTGCGCTGCAGATGCCGGTTGCGAAAATCAACAGTCTGTTTGAAACCCTGAGCCTCTATGGCGACAACGTTGACGGCTACTTTGTAGCCCGTGACGGGCGTATCCGGAACGATATGCGAACGGTTGAGGGGGATGACCTGATGCGCCAGCTGAAGGGGCAGGCGATGGAGATGGTGCCGAGCTTCTTTGTGGAGAAAAGTGAACATGCCTACTTTACGAATAGCCGTGGTGTTCCGGTACTGGCTACTTACCGCCAGCTGAAAATTGACGGGCTGGAATGGGCGATTGTCATCCGGAGTGAAATGGGCGCGATTTATCAAGTACTGTGGACCGAAGTGATTGGTGTGGCTGTAGGGGTATTGTTCGTATTCCTCCTGACCATGCTGATCGGGTTCTATTACGGTGGTGTGCTGAGTTCGCCGGTTATCAAGCTGGGCCGTGAGTTCAATGGCAGCACCGAGCGTGTGGGCCGCAGTACCGGCATGGTGGGTGATGCGGTGGCCTCGATGATCGCGGCCAGCGAGGAGACAAGCGCGCAGAGCGCGATGGTGCGCAAGAACTCCAATGAAGCCGCCGGCTATGTTGGTAGCGTACGGAGTGCTGTGGAAGAGCTGAATACGTCGATTCATGACATTTCCCAGAGTATTTACGAGACCAACGTGCTGGTGGATGACGCAGTGAGCAAAGCACGCTTGACCGACGAGGTGGTGCATAAGCTGGGCGAAGCCAGTGTGCGGATTACCGAAGTGGTGGGGCTGATTAACGACCTTGCCGCCCAAACCAACCTGCTGGCCCTGAACGCGGCGATTGAAGCGGCGCGTGCCGGTGACGCCGGACGTGGCTTTGCGGTGGTGGCTGATGAAGTGAAGAAGCTGGCCAGCCATACGACGCAGGCGACCGTGGATATTGGTGCGCAGATTCATGAAATCCAGGAAGTGACGCGCCAGAGTACGGCGGCGTTGAAGGCGGTTGTCGATGCGATTCACCGTATCCGTGATAATGCCACCGCGGTGAGTGCCGCTGTGGAAGAGCAGAGCGGTGTGGCCAAGCAGATTGCCAACAGTGTGAATGACGCCGCCGAGCGTGTGCAGCAGGTTGACGACAACATGAATGGCATTGAGCAGGCCGCCAACGATACCGGTGTTGCTGCTGATCAGGTGAACCTCGCGGTTGGGGAAGTTCAAGGGGCGCTGGGTGAGATGAAGGTGCAGTTACAGACGGCGCTGAAGTCCATGGGAATCAAGTCCTAGGCTGTCGCTGCGGGCGGCCCGTGCCTCGACTGACCAAAGAGCGGCTTGTGGGCCGCTTTTTGGTGGCGCGAGCGAGTGGTGCGCGGCGGCAAAATAGAGTAACTTGGGGGTATGAATCAGCTTCGTCGCGTGCTCCGGCTTTGTCGGACTTTGCAGTATGTTCCGGCCAGAGCGCTGGCTTACCGGGTGTTTTCCCGTGGGAAGCGGTTGTATTATATGTCCCCCCTCTATAGCCTTGGGGGGTTGGCGGAGGACCTTGTCCATGAACCGCGGTGGATTGGGGTTGAACTGATTGCCGGAGACCCACTGGCGGGTGCCGAGATTGCCAAGGGGACCTTCAGTTTCGCCGGACTGCCGATTGTACTGGAAACCCCACCCCGCAGTTGGTTGCCGCAGCAGGCGAGTGCGCTATGGACCTTCCACTTGCATTACCACGAATGGCTGGCTGACCTGCGGGCCGCCGGACAGCGCGCGGTAGCCCAGCAGTTGGTGGCTGACTGGCTCCTCCACTTCGGGAGCTACCACCCCACCGTATGGCACCCGTACCCGACCAGCCTGCGGCTGGTGGCGTGGTTGACTTACGGCGAATGGCTGCTGGAAGGTGCGGATGAGGATTTCAAGCATGCGTTTTATGAGAGTATAGTACGGCAGGCCGTTTACCTTGCTGACAACCCTGAGCGCGACCTTGGCGGCAACCACCTGCTGAAAAACCTGAAAGCGCTGATTTACGCCGGACTGGCGCTGGAGCGCAGTGAGATGTACGCACCGGCGATGGCTGAGTTGCTGCATGAGCTGCAGGGGCAGATCCTGCCCGATGGCATGCACTATGAGCTGACCCCGATGTATGCGGCGCAAGTGCTGCGTGATTTGCTGGAAGTACGGGGAGTTCTGCGCAAAACCGGTGGAGCGCCCAAGTTGATTGACGAGGCGGTGCGGCGGCTGGGCACGGCACTTGGGTTATTTGTGCATGGCGATGGCAAGCTTGGACTGTTTAATGATTCCGCCGAGCTGGACGCCAGCTATGTGGCGCAGTTGCTGCGCCTGAGTGGGGCTGGTGATACCCCCGAAGTGCTGGCTGATGCCGGTTATGCGCGCCTTGAGCGCGGCGGGATGCTGGTGATGTTCGATGCGGGTAAGGTGGGGCCGGATGAGAACCCGGGGCATGGCCATGCGGATATGTTGAGTTTTGAGTTGAGTGTCGGGCGGGAGAGGGTGGTGGTGAATGGTGGCACCTATGGCTACCAGCACGCGCTGAGAAACGTTTTCCGGGGGACGGCGGCGCACAGTACCGTGAGCCTGGAGGGAAGCGACAGTGCCGAGGTGTGGGGGGGATTCCGGGTGGGACGGCGGCCACGGCGGGTGGAGATGAATTTCATGGGCGGGGTGGCCAGCCTGCCCGGTGGCGATATGTGGGTGGAAGGCCACCATGACGGCTATGCCAACCACCGCGCGGTGCACCGGCGGAAGATGATTCTGGCGGGAGACGGTAGCCGGGTGCGCGGTGAGGATGAGATGACGCTGGGCCGTGGCGGGCGGGTGCGGGCGAAAGCGCATTTTCATCTGCATCCGGACGTTCAGGTGCGGTTGTTGAGCGATACCCATGCGGAGCTGGAAACGGCGGCGGGCGTGCGCCTGAGTTTCACCGTGGGCGGGGGACGGCTGGATGTGAAGGACAGCCGCTATGCGCCGCAGTTCGGGAAGATGGTGCCGACGCGGCAGCTGATTATTCATGGTAAACTGCGTGATGAGGCCTACCGAATGGACTGGCAGATTGCCCGGATTTAGCCGTTTGCCATGCCGAGGTGTGGGAAAATGCGGCATTGGTGTACACTTAGCTTGATGAATACACGCGGTATGCAGTATGGTATGCGGCATTAGTGCGGGGTGCTGACGGAGTATCCCGCTGGAATGGAAAAGGAATGACCCATGGCACCCAAGCGCCCGACCCCGAAGAAACCCGTTGCCCGCAAGCCGCAGCCTGCGGCCAAGCCAGTTGCAGAGCCCGTGATGCGCCGTGCGCAGCCGGTAGCTGCCCCTTCCGCAGCGGAAAGTATTGCTGAGCGTGAGCCAGCGGTGCTGGTGGCGCCCAGTGTGGCCGAGATTGCCGCACAAGCTGAAGCGGATGCATGGGCGGTACCGCCGCGCCAGCTGACATGGTGGGAGCGGATTTCGGCGGTTATTCCGTTCCTGCCGGTGCGCAAGACCACCCAGACTGAAGGGATGGCCGAACATATGGCGGCTGTGAAGGCTGGGGTGCTGCAAGAGTTGGAAACCATGGGGGCGAAGAAGGGGGTTGCGCTGAAAGGCAGCCCGTTCAGCACCGTGATGCTGCCGACGGCGCGCCGTAAGCGCAATTACAAGTGGCCCTTGGTTGGGCTGGCCGTGGTAATGCTGGTGGCTGTGATTGTATGGATTGGCCGCCAGCCCGCCGACCCCGCCAAGGTGTTGGGGCAGGCGATTGCCGCCGTGAAGACCCAGGACGTGCGCAGCTTTGAAGCGCGCGTGGATGTGGCCAGTGTGGCGACCAGCGTGGTTAATCAGCTTTTGAACGTGCCTGAGGCCGGTAACGGTTTGATGGCGGCGAAAATGACGGCTTTTGTGAAGCCCGGCCTTGCGGAAGCGCTGAAAGACGAGGTGCTGGTAGCTGTAGGTGGTGAGGCCCTTGATGACAGTGGCAATACGTTGCTAGGTAAGCTGTGGCATGCGTTGGGGGGTGAGAACGCCCGCTTCGGGGTGCCGCATGTGGCCCAGCAGGATGACCGCCTTGCGGTGGCCGAGCTGCCATTGATGCGCCCTGACCTGAGCCTGAACCTGCCGTTGCAGGTGGTACTCACGCAAACCGTGGCGCAGGACGGCTGGCAGGTGGTGGATGTGCCCAACCTTGCCGATGTGCTGACCACCATTGCTGACGCCGAGCGGATGCGCGATGAACGCCGTGCCGCCGCCGCGACCGGGGCGACCGCCGAGAGTATTGTGGTGGAAACAGTTAAGAAGGCCAAAGATGGTGATACGGGGCACAACAACCTGATGGTGAGCATGGTGCTGGCGAACAAGGGCAATGTGCCGGCTAAGGATGTGCAGCTGGAAGTGGCCTTTGGTGATGCGGCCGGGCAGCCGATGATGACCACCCGCCTGACCCTGGATGGCACCCTTGAGGCCGGTGCCAAGCGTGAGCAGGTGTGGAGTGTGCCGGTTGACCGTGAGCGCGCGGCGGAGCGGTACGTGGCCGACCTGCCGCTGAGTGCGCTGACGGTGACGGTGACCGTCGTGCGTTAATTTCCGGACCTTACGGAACAGTTGACAGCCTAGGCAATCCGCCTAGGCTGTTTGCTATTCAGAACAAGAGGGGTTTCAGTATGCGCAGGTTTGGGATGATGGGCTTGTTAGCGGTGACGGCGCTGGCAGGTTGTGCCGATATGGGGCAGACGCTGGCGGGGATTGACCGCGGGCTGTATGGCGTGGCGGAGCGGGTTTCCAGTGAGGACCGTGTGACGGGGAGCCGGATTCTGGCCAGTGGTGACCGTGCCGCGCAGATTGCGCAGAGTAACCGCGAGATGGATGCGCAGCTGGCGCAATTGACCGCTGGTGGCGGCAAGCTGAATGCGGCGGTGAGTGCCAGCGGTTATGCCAAATTGCAGGGGATGCTGGCGCGAATATTGCCGGTGAGCCATTTTGCCGACGAGCAGGCGCAGTGGAAGGTCATTCTGTTGCCGGATAAGGAGTTCAACGCCTTTGTGAACGGCGGGACTTACGTAATGGTTTACAAGGGACTGCTGGATGCGGTGCAGAGTGACGACGAGCTGGCGGCAGTGATGGGACATGAAATTGCCCACGTGGCGGCGAACCATGTGGGGCGGGCGCAGGCGGCGCAGATTGTGAATTTGCTGGACCGCAAGCATGCCGGTGAGGCGTTGGACCATAGTTATACGCTGGCGCAGGAGCATCAGGCTGATAAGATTGGGATTCTCTATGCGGCGATGGCCGGTTATGACCCGATGGCGGCCAGCCGTTTGTGGGCGCGGATGTACGCCCAGCAGGGTCAGTATGCCGGGATGATTTCCAGCCACCCGCTGAATGGCGACCGTGCAGCTTCGACGGCGCAAATTGGGCAGGCGGTGCGCCCATACTATACGCCGGGTAAGGTAAACCCCGAAGCGCAGGCGATTTTGGTGAACAACGTGCTGTGGCAAAGGAGTGCGCTGCCGGCACTGGCGGCCGGAAGTGGCGGGGGGCTTGCGGCGATTGCGCAGACAGCCTTCACCACCTACAGCGAGCGTGAGACCGCCAAAGGGCTGGCCGAGCAGCAACAGGCGCGGGCCGCACGGGTGAAAGCAGTGGAACAGGCGCTGGTGGTGCGGAATGTTTCCGCCATGGGGCCTGACGGGGCGGTGGTGCAGGTGACCTATAACGGTACGGCAGCGCTGCAGCGGCTGGTATTGGCAATGAGCAACGGCAAGGTGCGGGTGCTGGGGAATGCGGGTGCGGTTCAGCCCGGCCAGACCGTGGATGTGACGTTTGAGAAAGCGGGGAGTGGGATTGGTGGGGGCGGGAAGGTGGCGATTACTGTGGATGAGGTGCAGTAAAGCTATTTAACGACTTGGCAGGTTGCCGGGATTATTGTATACGACTTGCACCTGAAATGCCGGTTAGACCGGCATGGGATATCTTGGGAGCTTTTGATGGCTTTTTGGCTAGAACATCGGTGTCAGGTCGGTTTTTTTGGCGAGATGAATGTGAATACCCTGGAAGGATTCTGTTTCCAGTTCCAAAAGGGGCTGGGGCAGCCGATGGAGGTGCTGATTTCCTCCGGCGGTGGTAGCACTTCGGTGAAAGACGCCATGCTGGCGATGATGGCTACCGCGCGGGAGCAGGCGACGCTGCAAACTATCGGGACCGGTTGGGTAGGCTCTTGCGCCGTACCGCTGCTGGCTTCGGGTACGAAGGAGCACCGGTTCATTCTGGGCCGGAATACGACGTTGATGGTGCATCAGATTCAGTACAAACATGAGCCGAACTTTGTACCAGCTGATGAACTTCAAGCAGCGGCCGCACGTACACAGTATGTGATGGACCAGTATATTGATGACATGGCGCGGCTGACAGGCCGGGAAACCAAGTTCTGGAGGGATAAGCTCAGCCAGCGTGGCGACCAGTTGCTGACCGCTAAGGAGGCGGTTGAGCTGGGGATTGCGGATTATGTGGTTGATGTGCTGCCGCCGGCATTTGTGCCTGTGAAGACGGAGGTTCAGCCGCAAAGCTGAGCCCCACACTGCAAAACGCGAGAGGCGCCCTGAGAGGGGCGCCTTTTGGCATTCCCGAGGCTTTCAGTGCCTGTTATTTGGGCAGGGCGAGGGTGGGCTTGGAGGGCCGAAATGCTTGTGTTTTGGGGGTTTTCGGGGTAGGTTGCCGAGGTAAGAAATAAGGATATTCCCCGATGAGCGAGACCACCCCTACAGCCTCTGAAGCCGCTGCCCTGAACGCACCGGTGCGTACCGCGAGCGACCCGATGGTCCAGGATGATAAGATTACTGCGGCGCAGGCTGCCTATGGTGCTGACAGCATTAAGATTTTGCGCGGCCTTGACGCCGTGCGCAAGCGCCCGGGGATGTACATTGGGGATACCGATGACGGCACCGGGCTGCACCACATGGTGTACGAAGTGCTTGATAACGCCATTGACGAAAGCCTTGCCGGATACTGTGACCGCGTGACCGTGACCCTGCACGCTGATGGCAGTGCCTCCGTGCGCGATAACGGCCGTGGGATCCCCACCGACATCCACCCCGAAGAGGGCGTGAGTGCGGCGGAAGTGATTATGACCAAGCTGCACGCCGGTGGGAAATTTGACCAGAACAGCTATAAGGTGTCCGGTGGTTTGCACGGGGTGGGTGTGTCCGTCGTCAACGCGCTTTCCAGTTTGCTGGTGCTGAACATCTGGCGCGGTGGCAAGGCGTTCACGATGCAGTTCTCCGACGGCGAGCCGAAGTTCCCGCTGAAAGAAATTGGTGAGACGCAGGAGCGCGGGACGGAAGTGCGCTTCTACCCCAGCCCCCAGACCTTTACCCAGACGACGTTCAGCTATGACACGTTGCTCAACCGCTTGCGCGAGCTGGCGTTCCTGAACAGCGGCGTGCACATCACGCTGCGGGACGAGCGTGCGGTGGATGAGAATGGCAAGGCGAAGGAGCAGATCCTGTTCTATGAGGGTGGGGTGAAGGCCTTCGTGCAGCACCTTGACCGGAACCGCCAGAGCGTGATGAGCCAGACAGTGTTTTTGAGCGGTGGCAAGGATAACATCACGGTGGAATGCGCGCTGCAGTGGAACGACAGCTACACCGAAAACGTGTACCCGTTCACCAACAACATTCCGCAGCGTGACGGCGGAACCCACGTGGTGGGCTTCCGTGCGGCGCTGACCCGTGTAATTAACGCCTACGCCGCCGAGAGTGGTTTGCTGAAGAAGAACAAGATGGATGCCGGTTTGACCGGTGATGATGCGCGTGAGGGCCTCACTTGCGTGTTGTCCGTCAAGGTGCCGGACCCGAAATTCTCGTCCCAGACCAAGGACAAGCTGGTGTCCTCCGAGGTGCGGCCGGTGGTGGAAGCTGCGGTATTTGAAAAGCTTTCGGCGTTCTTTGAAGAAAACCCGAATGATGCCAAGGCGATTGTGAACAAGGTGATTGAAAGTGCCGTGGCGCGTGACGCCGCGCGCAAGGCCCGCGAGCTGGCACGCCGCAAGAGCCCGTTGGATATTGCAAGTTTGCCGGGTAAGCTCGCGGATTGCAGTGAGAAGGACCCGAGCAAGTGCGAATTGTTCATTGTTGAGGGAGACTCCGCGGGTGGTTCCGCCAAGCAGGGCCGTGACCGGAAGACGCAGGCGATTCTGCCGCTGAAGGGGAAGATTCTGAACGTGGAGCGCGTGCGCTTTGACCGCATGCTGGCCAGCCAGGAAGTGGGGACGCTGATTAAGGCGCTGGGCACCGGGATTGGGCGTGACGACTTCAAGCTGGATAAGCTGCGTTACCACAAGATTGTGCTGATGACCGATGCGGACGTGGATGGGAGCCACATCCGGACGTTGTTGCTGACGTTCTTCTACCGCAATATGCCGGAACTGATTGCTGCTGGGCACCTGTACATAGCCCAACCGCCGCTGTACCGCGTGGCCAAGGGTAAGAGCGAAGTGTACCTGAAGGACGATGCCGCACTGGAAGATTACCTGAGCCGCAGCGCGCTGGACGGTGCCGCGATTACATTGGCCAACGGCGAGCGCCGCACCGGTGCTGACGCAGCTGCGACCTTCAAGCTGGGTGTTAAAGCCCGTGGTTTGGTGGACCAGTTGGCCAAGCAGCAGTACCTGCCGGAGTTTCTGGCATGGGCGCTGGTGGAGGCTGACAGCAAGGTTGACGCGCTGGATACGCCCGAGAACGCCGAAGCCCTGCGCACCAGCCTGATGACCGTGCTGAACAAGACCATTCCGGCTGAGGGTACGCCCTGGACCATTGATGTGATGACCAGTATTGAGGGCATGCCGCGGTTGGTGCTACAGCGCAAGCTGGCCGGGATTCCTGAGCGCCGCACGTTGGACAAGGCGATGTTGCACGCCAATGCGTACCGGCAGTTGCTGGCGAGCCGTGCGGAGATCCTCGGGTTGCTGGCCGGTGGCAGCTACCAGCCGAGCGAAGGCAAGGATGAGCGGGGATGGACTTCCCCCACCAGCCTCGTGGACAGTATTCTGGCCGAAGGGCGCCGTGGGCTATCCATTCAGCGCTATAAGGGCCTTGGTGAAATGAACGCCGAGCAGCTGTGGGACACAACCCTGAATGCCGACAACCGCGTGCTGCTGCAAGTGGGTGTGCATGATGCAATTGTGGCCGATGGGATTTTCACAACGCTGATGGGTGATGTGGTGGAACCTAGAAAAGACTTCATCGTGTCTAATGCCCTGACTGTGCAGAATCTGGACGTTTAGGGCCTCGCGCTGGCGGTGGCCTGCGGAATGTCGCTGCGCGCCGGACTGGAAAGCTCCCTGCGGGGAGCTTTTTTGTGAGGTATGATGGGCCTCATAATAAGGTGGTTATTCTTATTTTATTTATTGTTCATAGGTTTGCATTTCGTTTCATCTTCACCGCGCTGCGCGCGTCTCAGTGAAATGCAAAATGGAATGCTGAAGCATGAGGTAGTCATGCCTGCGGTGCTGGTGGGGTTGGGGATTTCGGGTTAGAACTGGGTGATGGATTTTCAAGTGCTGGTTTCCCGGGTTGTGCATGTGTTGGGGCAGATGCGCACGGCTGTGGCGCTTTTGGGCCTGTGTGCCCTTGCCAGCATGTGCGGGACGATTGTGGTACAGGGGTTGCCGATTCAGGATTATGTGGCGGAGTACGGGACTTTCTGGGCCCGTGTGTTGTGGTACAGCGGGCTGACCGATCCGAAAGGACTGCACGACCTGACCTAGCTGCGTGAGGACGGCCGGCTGTTCGGCATCGGCGACTGGCACGACCCGTCG
>JAIXZU010000083.1 GCA_027489415.1 Alphaproteobacteria bacterium | reverse complement strand
TGTAAATATTCAAGGTATTGCCCGTAATATACAGCGCCAGCAAAGCGCCCAGAATACTCAACGGAACGGTAAACAGAATGATCACCGGGTCAATGAAGCTCTCAAACTGGGCCGCAAGCACAAGGTAAATGAACAGAATAGCCAGCATAAAGGTCAGGATCATCCCCGAACTACTCTCCTTGAACTCCCGCGTCTGTCCCTTATAGTCAATCCGCGTGGTGGCGGGGAACACCTCACGCACCGCCTGCTCAATATAGGCAACCCCCTCCCCAACACTATAACCGGGCACGACATTACTACTGATCGTCACCGCCCGCGCGCGGTCAAAGCGGTTCAGGTCACGCGGCGCCACTGCCGTTTCAAGCGTGGCCACACTGCTTAACGGCACCATGGTTCCGGCAGCTGTGCGCAGCGGCACCTGCGCAAGGTCCATCGCATCAACCCGCTGGTCATCATTCACCTGCAGCATCACGTCATACTGCTCACCGTTGTACTTAAAGCGCGTAATCTGCCGCCCAGCCAGCATCAGCTCAACCGCCCGTCCAGCCGCCGCCGCACTGATTCCCAAATCCGCCAACCGCGCACGGTCCAACCGGATACGTATCTGCGGCGTATTGATCTTCAAATCGTTCTCCACACCAGCAAGTCGGCTATTGGCACTCAAGCGTTCCATCAACCGGCTCATGTCCTGCGCAATCGTCGGGTAGTCACGGTCATCTTTCAGCACCACTTCAATGGCTTTGGAGTTCCCGCCCGCCCCTAAACTCTGCGGCGTAATCGGGATAGCCGTAATCCCGGGTATGCCCATTAGCCGTGGCATCAGGCTCGCTGCAATCGCGCTGCTTTTGGTGTCACGCTCGGCCCAATCCGTCAGGTTGATAAACCCGAATCCCTGGTTCGAAAGCGGCAAACGCCCACTCCCAACCCCCATCACGAACCCGAAAGTCCGCACCATCGGCGTATTCTGCAGCACGTTCTCCAACTGCGAACCATAGGCATTCATATAGTGGTTGGTCGCCCCTTCCGGCCCGGTAATCGCCATGAAGATACGCCCGCGGTCCTCTAGCGGGCTCAATTCACTCTTCAAACTCACGAACACCAGATACAACCCCGCCATCATCGCCAGCATCACCGGCAGCACCAACCAGCGGACATTAAGCACACGCCCCAGCGCACGCACATACCCCAGCTCTACGCGCTTGATGCCATTCTCCACCCGCTGCGCCCACTTCCCATGGCCCACTTGGGCATTGAGAAGTCGCCCGCACATCATCGGGGAAAGCGTCAGCGCCACGAATCCGGAAATCAGCACCGCACTGGCCAGCGTCAGCGCAAACTCGGTAAACAGCTTACCCGTACGCCCATCCATAAACGCAATCGGTACATACACCGCCGCCAGCGTCAGCGTCATCGCAATCACGGGGAACGCAATCTCGCGGCTCCCTTGGAACGCCGCCTGCAACGGCTCCATTCCCTCTTCAATGTGCCGGAAGATATTCTCCAGCACCACAATCGCATCATCCACCACCAACCCGATAGCCAGCACCAGCGCCAACAACGTCAGGGTATTGATACTAAACCCCAGCATCTGCATCAGGAAGAATGTCCCGATAAGGCTCACCGGAATCGTCACCAGCGGAATCAGCGTCGCCCGCCAGCTGCGCAGGAAGAGCAGAATAACCAGCACCACCAGCACCACCGCTTCAATCAATGTTTTATAAACATTTTCAATACTTTTCGCAATGAAGACCGTCGTATCATTCCCGACATTAATCACCACACCCTGCGGCAAACTACGCTGAATATCCGGCAGCAGCGCCTTCAACGCGGCACTAATCTCCAGCGGGTTAGCCGTCGCCTGTTTCACCACACCCAGCGCCACGGTCTGCTTGCCGTTGAAACGGAAACTCGTCGTATCATCCGCAACACCCACATTCACGGTGCCTACGTCCCGCATGCGTATCTGGGCACCGTCACGCGTTGCAACAACCATGTCACGGAACTGCTCCACCGTGTTCAAATCCGTATTGCTCTGCACGGTAAATTCCCGCGCGGCACCCTCAATCCGGCCACTCGGAATATCCACGTTCTGGCTTTGCAGCACGGTGTCAATATCATCCGGCGTCAGCCCGTAAGCCGCCAAGCGGGTCGGGTCCAGCCATATCCGCATCGCGTACACGCGTGCCCCGAAAATATTCACCTCGGCCACACCCTCTACCGTCTGCACGCGGTCCTGCACGTAACGGTCCGCCAGTTCGGAAAGCTGAGCCGCACTCATTCCATTGTCGGAACTCAGCACCAGCCAGATAATCGGGCTGCTATCGGCCTCCACTTTGGCCACAATAGGCTCGTCTACATCGTCGGGCAGGCGGCCGCGCGCACGGCTCACCTTGTCGCGCACATCCGCCGCCGCACTGTCAGCGTCACGGCTCAGCACGAAGTTGACGTTAATGATACTCGCGCCCTCGCGGCTGGTGCTGGTAATGAATTTAATCCCCTCAATACCAGCAAGGCTGTCCTCCAGGGGCTTGGTCACCTGGCTTTCCATAATCTCCGCGTTAGCACCGCTGTAACTGGTGGTCACGGTCACCACGGGCTCATCAATATTCGGGTATTCCCGCACACTCAGGCTTTTGTAACCCACAAGGCCCAGCAAAATGATAATCAGGCTCAGAACAGTGGCCAGTACCGGCCGCCGGATGGAAATATCGGAAAGCTGCATGCGCCTATCCCCTACCGTAGTTCTTCAATCGCCGCAGCTGGCACGTTCACCACGGTCGGGCTCATCAGCTTCACGGGCATGGTGGGCGCCTGCAATTTCTGCTGTCCGGCGGTCACAACCTGCTGCCCCGCCCCTACACCACGCAGAATCTGCGCCTTGTTAGCGGCACGGATACCCACTTCCACCGTCGTTTTGCTCGCAACCGCACTACCCTCTGGCCCCGGCGTCAGCACATACACAAACGTCTGGTTACCCATCGGTATCAAAGCCTGGTCGGGAATCACCACCGCATCACTCACCTGCCGCACCGGCACGCGTACACGCACAAACTGGCCGGCCACCATGGTGTTACTCACATTATCCAGCACAATCTTCCCCATCAGGGTACGGCTCGCGGGGTCAACACGCCCGTCCAGCGCATCAATGCGGCCTTCCACCGTCACGTTCCCCTGCCTGCCATCCACCAGCACCATCGCAGGCGCACCGGTTTCAAGGCTGTTTGCCTGCATTTCAGGTACTTTGAAGGTAACCTTCAAAGTCCGGTTATCCGTTAGCGCCACCAGCAGCTCGCCGGGCTGAACCAGGTCACCCGCACTCACTTGAGCAATACCGGCCATGCCGTCAAACGGCGCCGCAATCCTGTACTTGGCAAGGTTGGCCCGCGCCATCTGAATATTCGCCTGTTCCAGCTTGCTTTGCGCCACCGCTTGGTCAACCTGCAACTTGCTCGCGGCACCAAGCTCCACCAGTCGCTGGTAACGTCCGGCATTGGCTTCAGCTAAGGCGTAATTGGCCTCAGCCTGCGCCAGCTCCGCCCGCTGTACACTGTCATCCAGAATCACCAGCGCCATGCCTTTAGTCACTGCTTGACCATCTTGAAAATTCAACTTCACAACACGGCCGGTCACCTCACTGCGCAACTCAACACCCGCATTGGCTTCAACCTGCCCTGCCAGCTCAAGGGTCTCTGCAATCGCACCCTGTTCAGCCGTAGCTACCTCAACGGCCGCAGGGCCCCGTCCCTTCCCGGGCCCACCAGCAGCTTGCCCGTCTCCGTCACTACCTCGCAGCCACCACCAGGCACCACCCGCTAGCACAACAACGGCCGCCACAATGGCCCACACGTACCCGCCACGTTTCTCTGGTGTCTGGTTTTTCAACGCCATTCTATCCTCCCCGGATTTTCCCCAACATTATCACGCAAAAGGGTAGGCCATATCCCACCTGCCCTCATTGACGGCGCTGCAAAATATCCCCCAGCGCCTCAGCCAGAAATTGGCTTATGCACTAGGTATAAATTTCATGAACACAAGCGTCAACTAATATCGGCTCGTTTTGTTTCATTCAGTACGGCTATCCAGAATCCGCACCAAACTCACCTTGCCACTTCCCCGCTTCGCCGCCTCCGGCTGGCCCGCCGCTGGCTTGAAACCATGCATGTAAATCACTTCCAGCGTTACCGGTAACCGGCCGTCTTCACGGCCAAACATGTCGCGGTAAGCCGCTTCCATACGCATCAACTTGCGCGGTGTTACCAAACCGTGCCTCCGCCGCATCGCAAAATTCCCCACACCGTGCGCACGCAAGGCCGCATACAGGGCCGGAAAATCAGGGAACGTCACCGTCAGCACGTCACGGTCAACCACCGGCAACGCCAGTTTCAAGCGCTGCAGCAAGGCACCCGCATCACGCACATCGGTCAGCGGCACCACATGCCCGCTGCTCTCGCCAACCTGCGCCCATGCGGCTCGGAATTCCCGAAAACTCTCAGCCCCCAGCGCTGTCGCCAGCAACAGACCATCTTCCTGCAAACATTGCAGGCATTGGACCAAAAACACCGGCACATCTTCTACCAGCGGCAACACCATGTCAGCCATCACCGCCGCCACCTTCCCCTCATCTGCAACCGGCACTTTGTCGTCCTGCAACCGCAACACCGTACCGGGCTTCAGACGCACGTCTTCCAAACGTTCCTCTAAGCGGCGCGTCAGCTCGGCGCGCACGGGCGCATCACTCATCTGCGCCTTGCGCCTGAATATCTGTTCCCGGTCAAAGAGGTTTTCAGTCATAATGAAGTCATGCTTAAGCTATTTATCCGCCTCTGCCAACATGCCTTTGCAGCGGTGCTACCGCCGTCCTGCCCCGGCTGCATGGGCCTGCTCCCGGCAACCGAACCCATCGGCTTCTGCACCAGCTGCTATGCCCGCCTGCCGTGGTGGAACACCGCTAGGCTCCTCCCACCCAAACTCCCGCCCGCCATCACCAGCTTCACCGCCCCCTGCCTCTATGAGGAACCCCTGCGCAACGCCATCCTCCAACTGAAATTCCATGACGCCGTCCCCTTCGTCACCCCCCTTGCACGGCTGCTTGCGCCCCATGTACCGCAAGGTTCGGGTTACTTGCTGGTGCCGGTCCCCAGCCACGCCTCACGGCTGCGCAAACGCCGTTACAATCACGCAGCACTTCTGGTCCAGAAACTCACGGAACTCACCGGCACTCCCAACAACGTCACCACCCTGCGCCGCACGGTGGCCAGCTCACCGCAAGCCCAAAAGACCCGTGCCGCACGCCTGCGCCTGCCCGCCACCCATTTTGCCGTGGCCCCCAAACACGTCGCCGGTAAGGATATTATTTTGGTGGACGACATCTACACCACCGGCGCCACAGTCCGTGCCTGCGCCCTCTGCCTGCGCAAGGCAGGCGCAACCTCGGTGCATGTCCTCACCCTTGCTTACACTGCCCCGGACAGGTAAACGGAAAATGGCTCTCAGCCTATTTTTTCCAAAGCTTCAGTCGCGCCGTTCCCCTCACCTCACCCCCCTCAACCATGGCTTCCAGCGCCGCAATCCGGTTCTGCGTGTGCGGGTGCGTCGCAAACAATCCATCCGTCGCCCGCATATGTAAAGGGTTGATAATAAACATATGTGCGGTTGCCGGATTATTCTCCGCCACCACATTATCTACACGGCTCGCACCAATCTCAAGCTTCCTTAAAGCATTCGCTAAATCTAACGGGTTCCCACAAATCTCCGCCCCCCGCCTGTCCGCACTATACTCTCGCGTGCGCGAAATTGCCATCTGCACAATCATCGCCGCCAGCGGCGCCACAAGCATCACCACCAGCCCCACAATCGGGTGCACGCCACGCCCTTCACCATTCTGGCTGCTACCACCAAAGAACATCAGGAAATTCGCCAGCATCGAAATCGCCCCCGCCAGCGTCGCCGTAATGGTCATAATCAGCGTATCACGGTTCTGGATATGCGCCAGCTCATGCGCCACCACACCCGCCACTTCACGCTCGGTCATCATGTCCAGAAGTCCCGTATGCACCGCCACCGCTGCATTGTCAGGGTTACGCCCAGTCGCAAAGGCATTGGGCTGCGGGTTATCAATTACATAAAGCTTCGGCATCGGTAATCCAGCGCGGCGCGCAAGGTTCTCAGTCATCTCATACAGCGGGCCACTCTCCACAGGCTGCGCCCCGTACATTTTCAGGACAATCTTATCGGAAAACCAATAAGACCCCACATTCATCAGCGCCGCCATACCAAGGGCCATCACCATACCGTTTGTGCCGCCAATCATAAGCCCCATAGCCCCGAACAACGCCGTCATACCGGCCAGCAGCAGGAAAGTCTTCATCTGGTTCATCGTCTATCTCCTCCTTTGAAATCAAGGTTTAAAGTCGATAATTGATCACTCAACATGAACAACCTAGAAGCCCAAAATAACACGAAAACACACGCTTCAATCGGAAATTGGAAATCTCGGTAAGCCTCATGAAAACCATGCTAACGCTTAATCTCCACGCACTGGAACTGCTCTGGGCGCAGATTTTACTTGGCACTCGGAACAATCTTATGGCAGAAAGCCTCCGGTTGCCGGCATAGCACAGCGGTAGTGCAGCGGTTTTGTAAACCGAAGGTCGGGAGTTCAATCCTCTCTGCCGGCACCATTCTTAAAAATCATCTCCGCCCATCTATCCAGCACGTACCTTGCCTCTGGCATGCGGAAGCCTCAAACTCACACCTATAACAAACAAAAGGATACCTCCATGTCCATTCTGCAGGACTTCAAAACCTTCGCCATGCGCGGCAACGTGATAGACCTCGCCGTCGGTGTGATCATCGGAACCGCTTTTGGCAAAATCGTCAGTTCACTGGTGGAAAATGTCATCATGCCACCCCTCGGCCTCCTTATAAGTAATGTGGATTTCAAGGATCTAGGCATCCTTCTGTCAACGGACCCCACCACCGGCAAACAAAATATCCTCGGCTACGGCGCCTTTGTCCAGAACTGCCTGGACTTCCTCATCATCGCCTGGGCCGTGTTCCTCATGGTGCGCTTGGTTAACAAGTTCGCACCTAAGCCAACGCCCTCACCAGCTGTTGCGAAAGGCCCAAGCACCGAGGAACTCCTGACCCAGATCCGGGACCTCCTCAAGGACAACGCCAAATCCACCGCCAAAAAATCCAAATAGCCCCACCTCAAATCAAAAACCCGGCCAATCGCCGGGTTTTTTTAAAGGAAGATTGCCTCAACCGACCAAACGCAATCCGCCACTACTGGCAGCAGGGGGTTCCCATGCACCGCTCAACGGGTAAACCATGCCACCAGCCGCACTCAGCTGGAGCTCACTCACCCGCTCCACTGCAATCACCGCCTGCCACTGGCCATCTCCATCAACCCGTTCGGTCAGAATTTCCGGTTTAAATCCAAGCACACGCTCACGCATGGCGTAGGGCACACGCACATACGCCCGCTCAGGTACCTCAACTTGCTTGAAACCGCTCTCACGCAGCTCCATAACCTCAACAGGCTTCGCTGAACGCAGGAATTGCCGGATGTCTGCTATCACACCGGCAACCATGCGCTGCGTTTCATTAGCAGTGTGGGTCAACAGAATATCGCCATGCTCAGTCTCAGCCACCATCACATCCTGCACATTGGCATGAACAAGGGGGCTACCCACTGCCACCGCCATCGGCCCAGTGTAAACCTCATCCTTACGAATATCCGCTGCAAACACCGGTTGCAGTCCAAACTCACGCAACCGCCGCACATCCGCAGGCTCCACCTGCTCCACACTTACACGCAACAGGTTTTGTCCGCGCAATTCCTCATTAAACCACTGGCTGCGCAAGGCTAGGGCTCGCGCTTGGGTTACTTTTCCACCCCAGTCACTCAAATCGATGTTCTGCATTTTCAGGTGGGCACTCACATGGGCCAGGCTCTCGTTGCGGAAAGCCATCCGAGCCAGCGCCATGCTGGCTGCGGTCACAAAACTCACCGTCACTTTGTGGGGTGTGGTCGCCGCCATCATCTCGGCAACCGGCATACCAAAACCAGCCCCCTGAAAACCAAAAAACGCATGCTGGCCTCGTGCGGCATTGCGCAGCACACGTCCATGGGCGGCCACCAGCATCGGGTTGGCGGTCACGCAGGCCATACCTTGCTCAAGGGCCGCCATCACGGTCTGGAAGGCGTTGGCCACGCCCCCCGTCATATCAACCAGCAAATCGCCACCAGCCAACTGGGCACCGGCAGTCTTCATGTCCAACTGGGCAATTTGCCGAACACTCCCAACCATGGGCAACTTGGCAATGGCATGAACAACAGCAACCGCCGCCTCACCTCGCCCTGCAACCAGAATTGTCCGATGTTTCCGCCCGTAAGCAGTGCTGCCAAATTGATGCGCGATGGTCATGCGTTTCCTTGCCAAGCAGCTCATCTGCCCGTATGTTTTGTTGAATAGCTGCCCCATAGAAAAACAAGAATGCCCGGTCTGTCCATGTCCAATCCATCTTCCTCTTCAATTAACTCCACGCACCTTGTCGAACAAGCCACACAGGTTTTTCAGAAGGGCCTGAATCAAATGGCCGAAAAACTGGCCGCTCAGGCCAGTGGCCAGTCCAGCCAGCAAATGCTGGAACAGATGCACGCCATGCAACCCATCATGCAGGCTTTCGGCAACGCTGCCACCGCTTTGTCCGCTGAACCGCACATGCTCATGCAGCAAACCATGCAGTGGCATCAGGCCCACCTCGCCCTCGGCGCCAATCTCATGGAACAGATGATGGGGCGCACCACCTCCCCCGTAGTAACTCCAGCCAAGGACGACCGCCGCTTCTCCCACGAAAGCTGGAACTCCTCGATCTTCGACCTCATGAAGCAATCCTACCTGCTCACCTCGCAGTTCCTGGTCTCCACCATCGCCCAGACACGTAACCTGTCGGACTTCGACCGCTCCCGCGTAGACTTCTACACCCGCCAGTTTATTGACGCTCTCAGCCCCAGCAACTTCCTCGCCACCAACCCGGAAGCCCTCAGCACCGCCCTCTCAACCAAAGGTGAAAGCCTGATCGAAGGCTTCCAGAACTTCTTGAACGATTACAATCGCGGCGGCATCAGCACCACGGATTACTCCAAGTTCCAAGTGGGCGGGAACATCGCCGTAACACCGGGCACCGTAGTCTTCCGTAACCACCTGATAGAACTGATCCAATACACCCCTACCACCCCGCAAACACACAAAAAACCGCTGGTCATCTGCCCACCATGGATCAACCGCTTCTACATCCTGGACCTCCAGCCCGCCAACAGCTTCGTCAAGTACATGGTGGAACAAGGCTTCACCGTCTTCATGGTCAGTTGGAAGAACCCCACCGCGGACTATAAAAACGTCGGCTTCGAAAACTATATTACCGACGGCCTATACGCCGCCATCGACGCCACCTGCTCCATAACAGGGGAAGACAGCGTCAACGCCATCGGCTACTGCATCGGCGGTACCATGCTCTCAGCCGCTCTTTCGGTCATGCAGCAGAACAACGACAAACGCATCAACTCGGCAACCTTCTTCACCACCCTGACAGACTTCAGCAAAGCCGGAGAACTCTGCCTCTTCACCGACGACGCGCAACTCACCGCTCTGGAAGCCCGCATGGAACGTGACGGTGTCCTCGACGGCAAATCCATGGCCACCACCTTCAGCATGATGCGCGCCAACGACATGATCTGGTCTTACGTCACCAACAACTACCTCATGGGAAAACAGCCTTTCCCGTTCGACATCCTTTACTGGAACGACGACTCCACCCGCATGCCCGCCGCCATGCACGGCTGGTATCTGCGGAATCTGTATCTGGAAAACCTCATGTCCAAACCAGGCAAACTTCAGGTGCTGGGCAAGGGGATAGACCTCCGCAAGCTCGACCTCCCCATGTACATGGTCTCCGCGATCAACGACCACATCACCCCATGGGAGAGCTGCTACACCCCCTTCGCCGGCATGGCCTCCAAATCCAAGCGCTTTGTCCTGTCCAAAGCTGGCCACGTCGCCGGCGTCGTCAATCCTCCCACACCGGAAGGCAAACCCGTTAAACGCAGCTTCTGGGTCGCGGATGGCACCATGCCCACCGCCGAATCCTGGCTCAAAACCGCCTCCGAAACACAGGACAGCTGGTGGCCGGACTACGCCTCATGGCTCAGCGGCCAATCAGGCCCCAAAACCGCCGCGCTCAAAACCGCAGGCAACGCCAAATACAAACCTCTTGGCAGCGCCCCGGGCACATACGTGCTGGAAAAATAGGGCAACCACCCACATAAAAAAGCCCGGCATCGCCGGGCTTTTTGTTCGCTAATCGGTATTCGCAGGCTGAATCAACTGCGTGACCGCCTTAATCGCCTGTTCCTCACGTGTCGCCCAGTCATTGCCGTTAATTTCCACAAACGGCCTGTGCAACGCAATCAGGGACAACCGCAAAGCCTTGTACATCTCAACCCGCTGCTGCAGGTCAGGCATCGGGCGCTGAATATCCGGTACATAGGCATCCGCAACAGGCCTCGGGTCCATCAGCAACGTCAGGTGGTAAGTCTGGCTATGCGCCAACTCATCCACCCATTCCGGCACTTGCTGAAAGTACCAGTTGCTCCAGAACGCCGTCGTCAGCAAATCGGTGTCCGTAAACAGCACCTTGTTCGCTTGTTTCGCCAAGGCCATCTCACTCACCAGCTGCCCGCGGGCAATGGTCGAAATATCCTCAAGCTGCGGCTCGGCCTCATTATAGCCCGGCACATGTTCACCATAGCTGGCCAACATGCCCCGCGCATATTCGCTCACGTAGCAGGTCGCAAAGTGGTCCGCCAAACGCTTGCTAAGGCTGCTTTTGCCAGAGGACTCCGGCCCGATAACCGCTACCCGCTTCACAAAGTACGGGCGTACCACAGGGTGCAGGTAGTCCCAGTTCGTCATCGGGTCACGCCGTACCTTAGTGCCGGAAACCGGCACCAGCTCGCGCCGCTCATCCACGGGCATGAACACGCAGCCAAGGGCGGCTGCCATGTCATAGCCATAGCTTTCAGAGGCGAAAAACACGTCCGGCTTCCAAGCCTCTCCACACACACGCCGCACGGTGTCGGCCCATATGGTAAAAAAATCCGGGCTCTCGTCCGGATATTGCGGAATCGGCCGGTCAAGCAGCACCACATTGCAGTCGGGGTAAAGCTCCTTCATCCAGCCATACCGAATATGGCCGGGTATCGGTTCTTCATCCAGCGCACATACAATGATGGTCAGCCGGTAGCAGCAGGCCCGTGCAAACTCAATCAGGTACAGGTGTCCGTTGTGCGGCGGCATGAATTTACCGAGCACGACACCATTGCCAAATCGCATCGCCACATGGGCCTTGATAAGCCTCTCAGGCCGCATAAAACGCTCTGTCATGGTCTGTAGTCCCTTGTCTTGTCGGGTGGGGGCACCATGCCCCCACCCACAGGTTTCATCTCATGCTCAGTCTGTCTTACTCAGCCGGTGCAGCTCGCAGGGTTGCGCCACCTGCAGCCTTCTGCTGACGATACTGGCTAAACCAGCTCACCAGCCCGAAAGCCGCAATCGGCAGCAGCACCATGCCGTAAAGCCCCGCGCTCGCGTACAATTCCTTGTAGGAATAGATACCGATCGCCAGGATATCCACCAGCACCCACAGCACCCAGCTCTGCCAGTACTTGCGTATCAGCAGCAACTGCGCCGCAACGCTCATCACGCTCAGCGCACCATCCCATACGGGCAAGGTGCCACCAGCCCAGAAGGTCAACAGGGCAACCACCACCCAACCGGCAAGCATCCACAGCAGCCAGCGGCCGCATTCACGCAGGCTCAGGCTGCGCAGTTGTTCTTCCGGCTGGGAAATCATCTCAACCGACTTAAAGCGCAGTCCCTGCATCAGGGTCCGCGCCACAACTTGTCCGGTGGTCTCGTTCGGCAAACGCACCACCATCCGGATCCATGCGGTCCAGCCGACAAACTGGGTCACAAAGAAGAACAGCTGAAGCCCCACTTCGGAGTACAGCAAAACTTCAGAAAACAGCACGCCGTACAGCACCACGGCCACCAGGCCCACAGGCCAGGTCAGCACGTTCTGCCGTGCGGCCAGAATGACCGACAGCAGCGTCGCCGCCACCGCCCACCATTCCAGCTGGCTTCCAGCGAACTTCGACATAAAGCCCATCGGGTCGGTTTCAATCATCTTCAGGGTGGTCATAGCTGGGGTAAACAGCTCAATCAAGTTAGGGTTGCTCATGGCTCTCTCCTTTCAAGAGGCAAGGCTGCTCTCGCAGCATGAAGGTGTCAGGTGGTTCGTATACTTAATTTGTATACTATTATATTTTATAACATATTAATTGAATACGCAATCTAAATCACAAAAGACACCTGCATACGCACCAACCATCACCCAATCGCCCGCCAACTCAAAAAAAGTCAGCAAACCTCTCATAACATGCTATAATCTTATCAAGGAAAGCGCATCCCATGCCAACAATTGCCGAACTCGCCACCACCGCCAACTCTCTGGCCCAACTCCAGAAGTCCTTTAAGCGCGCGGATACCAACGCAAACGGCAGCCTCTCCAAAACCGAATTTGCCGCCGCCGCCCAAACCATTCCGGGCCTCACCGCCAAGGGCACCACCTCGTTCCAGAAGCTGGACACGGACGGCAACAACGAACTCACCTCACAGGAACTCACCGCCGGCATCAATCTCGCCACACAGGTGCAAGCCGTGCTGTTGCAGGGTCAGGAAATCGCCAGCGGCGGGGCTTTTAATACCCTTCTCGGCAGCGCAGCGGCTACCCCTGCCCTCTTCAATACCAATGCAGGCTCACTCACCACCTCACTCTTAGGGGGCGGTTCAGCCTCCAGCAGCCTCACCAGCCTGCTCACCGGCGGTAACACCAATGCCGTCGCCTCTGCAGGGCTGTTTGGCGGTCTCTCGGAGTCCACCCAAGCCCTGATCCAAAACCTTCTCAGCCGCTACACCACCACCTAACCAGCTCCCCCCCACAAGGTGCAGGGCATAACTCTGTTCAGCCTTGAAATTCCCCTTCATCAACCCCATGATGAAGGAACACAGCAAGAGAGTGCTCCCTTTGACGTACCAACGACCCATGAAATTCAATAGCTTAGCCAAGCTCAGCCTTCTCCTAGCGGCTGTTCTGTGCTTCAGTTCCCCCGTCAATGCCGCCCTGACAACCGAAATCACAACTGAGTCAACCGCCTACGAAGACCTCACCCCCGTCCAGCAAGCCTCGGTCCAGCAAAACTACACCACGCTGAAAACCGAAATCACCAAGGCCAAAGCCAAGGCAGTGGATATCCGCATCCGCCTCAACGCCGGAGAAACCGACGTCACGGAGGCGGACTACGCCAAAGCCGTCGCCGAAGTCACCAAGCTGGAGGAAGCCGCCACCATCCTCTACGCCTACATCAACACGGCCCCGACGTCGGACACCTCAACCAACACCGGCTCAGGCTCCAGCACGAGTGGTTCCTCAGCGGAGGACGACTCCTCCTCCAGCAATCCCCTGCAACAAATCGGCCAGCAAATGCTCGGCCAAATCCTCGGTAACGGCATAGGTAACTTCGGTGGCCTCGCCACCGGCAATCCCGGCGGCCTCCTGGGTGCAGCACTCGGCGGAAATACCGGCGTCGCCTCGCCCAACACCGCACAGGTCTTCAAATCCCCGCAACAAATAGCTGCGGAAAAAGCTGCCGCGGAAAAAGCCGCCAGGGAACAGGCCAAAGAAGAAAAAGCCCGCGCCGAGGCCTGCGCCCCCGCCTCCACGGACACCGCCCCCGGCAAAGCGACCGACGACAACCCCACCACCGCTTTCAAAGTATCCGGCAAGGACGCCGACGACGACATCCACGCAAACGGCAGCGTCGCTAAAGCCACTGCCAACGCCAAGGCCAGAGCCGAAGCCAAAGCCAAAGCAAAATCCAAGGCCGAAGCCCGCAAAAAGTATAACTGCGACGTCCAACTCACCGGCGCCGACGTCGGCACCCCCAACCCCGGCGGCATGGGCGGTGGCCAGTCCATAGCCGCGTGGGAGGCCCTCGCAGGTAAGTTCTACTGCGACCCCAAAACAAGTAATTGTGCTGAAAACGGCGAACAATGCGCCTCCCTCACCAAATACTTCAGCCCCGAAGTCGGCCCCGCCAGCACATGGTATGGAGACCAACCCGTCCGCGGCGCCAATCTTGCCCCCGGCACGCCTATTTCCACTGCCAACTACAACAATAAGTACTGTGTGGTTGTCGGCAAAACATGTGGTGTTCCGGGCGGCGGCATCACCCACACCGGTATCTATCTGAAACAGGACCCCGTCAAAGGCATCTACATGCTGCACCAGCGCTCGGGGGAGGCTGCAAAAGCCAGCTGGGTGCCATGGGAAGGCGGCGGTCTCTCCGGTAACATGTATAAAACCATCAAATCAGCTAACGCTTGGCTCAACACCATCCCCGTCCTGCAGCCCGCATGGGTCGCACTGCGCCTTATTCCGCTGGACGGCGGCCTCAGCCAAGGCTAAGCTCAATCATGAAATACCTCTATTTCACAAAGGGAAACACCATGCGTAAATCCGTTCTTCTACTCTCCGCATTAGCCTGTACCGCATGCATGACAACCACCTCAATAGCTCACGCCAACACAGTCTGCGCGAATGTCATGAATGCCTCACTGCAACAGGGCCAAATCCCCGGAGAATCGGACTACTACGAAGTCATTCCGGATGTTGACGACGGCCGTGACGCCAACGGCAACGTCATCCTCGGCTGGAATTACTTCAATCCCAGCCGTGGTGAGGTCAAAGTCACCTGCGACAACGTTGCCAAGCCAGCTCTTCCTGCCACAACCAGCAAATGTAGCCTGAAAGACAAAACCCTTACCTGCCAGTAAACCAAACTCTCAAGCCGCCCCTCGGGGCGGCTTTCTGCTGCCCGAACCTGTATCCTTGACATTTCCCTCCCAAAAGTCCAAAACCCCCACCTAACTGTATTCATCTTTTACCATTTCTCGCAGCAACAGGAGGCAACCGATGCTGACATCCATCCACACCCTGAAACCCCACACGGCGGACAGCGACGCCACGCCGAAGATCCTCGAGTTCGTCGAACGCATCTGCCCCATCCCGTTCCAGCGCAGGAAAAGCGGCATTTACGTGCTGATGGAGCACATCGACAACCCGACGGACGACCACACCCGCCGCTGGAAATTCGCCCAGGGCCAACTGGACGAACACAATAAGTGCCCCGGTTTCAACAGCCGGATCTTCCTCAAGGATTACTATGGCTTCACAGAAACCGAAGCAGATATGTGGGATTCTTACCCCACGCCAATCGAGGAAACTTTGCGTTCGGAAAGCGCCATCCAGCGCAAACGGTTCAAGCGCACCATCACGACTTGGGCAGTATTCAAAATCGTCCCCGGTGTCGAACCGATGACCGAAAAAATCATCAACTGGGTTCCACGCACCGACGTCCTGAACGTCTGCGAACTGATCCGCCTCGAAACCTACCGCAAGGTCATCACCATGCTGCCCACGGGAGAAGAAACCACCCCGAAACACTAATCCCGAACACCAAGACAAAGCCGCCCCGAAAGGGGCGGCTTTGTCTTGGAATTCACACCAATTCCAGCGCTATTCTTCAACGCCCACGGTATCCTCGTCATCCGGTCCGGCAGCCTCACCCACCACAACCTTCTTCGCCCCCATAGCAGAGCATGCGTCGAGGAGATCCTGCCACGCTTCCAGCGGCGCACTCCCCATATCCGCAATAATCCGGGTCACGTTGCCCTCCAGCTTCTCGGGGTCGCCAAGGTAATGCACCACTTCCTGCACCGGCCCTTCCAAGTCCTCGGGCTCGGCAAACCAGCGCCAGAACCACTGCTGCAGCGGTTCATAGCTCACGTCATCAGCCAAACCTTCCATCCGCACCGGCATCATGTCCCAACCGAAGGGGAAGACCTGTACGGCCATGCCACCTTCCCACGTGATGTCGATACTGCCATCAAATTTGAAAACCCCCTCAGCAGCCACCTGCACGGTCTCAACGTCATCGTTGGCCGCTCCGCTGCGCTTGGCCAGCAGGTCAATCCGCGCGGGCAGTTTCAGCATACCGTCCAGCGCCACTTCGTTCTTCTCGTCACGGAAGGCGGGCTCGAACATGACTTCCGCCCCCTCTTCCGTCAGGTCTTCGGCGCTGGCAGTCAGGTGGTCAATGTAATCCTGCCGGATCATCTCCAGCAAATCGCCCAGTGTCATGGTCATGGGTGGCTATCCTCTCGTTATGCTGCCTAGTTAACACCAAAAAAGCCGAATTGTTACCAAAAACACCACCCCACCCCCAAATCCCTGCCACCTTCTTGAACCTCAACCGCCATGCACTTATCTTCACAGTATGCAAACCCAACTGATCATCTTCGACAAAGACGGCGTGCTGGTCGACAGCGAGCCCCTCATCAAAATCGCCCAAATCAAGGCCTTCGGCTCTCAAGGCGCCTACCTAACACCGGAATGGTGTTACAGCAATCTACACGGCCTCCGCGCTGCGGATGTCATCGCCGCGGTGGAGGCCCACACGGGCGTCACCATTGATGTCACTCCCACCCTCGCCGAATTCTCAGCCATCTTCACGTCGTTGATAGACTCCCACCTGCAACCCACCTCCGGCATCGCCTCGGTCCTCGCCCAGCTTCAAGCGCTCAATAAGCCCTTCTGCATTGGCACCTCCGGCCCGCTGCCGGAAACCTTCCACAAACTGAAGGCCACGCAGCTCGCCCCTTATTTCCCAAACCATCATGTCTTTAGCGGGGAACAAGTCGCCCGCGGCAAACCAGCGCCGGACCTCTTCCTCCTCGCCGCCAGCACCATGGGCGTCCCGCCCGCCGCCTGCACGGTGGTGGAAGACGCTCCCTTCGGCATCATGGCCGCCAAGGCCGCAGGCATGTACGCCATCGGCTACATGGGCGGCGGCCACGTCGCCCACACCCAAGGCCTCACGGCGGACACTCTTTATGAAGCCGGTGCCGACCTCGTCATCCACACCCACGAAGACCTCCTCAAAGCCATCCCCTAACCCCAGCGCCGCAGGCATACTTACCCATGCGCAGCATTCCACTTGGCGCGGCGTATGGGCAAAGCCCATAACCCGCCAAGTGCCAACCGCTCGGGAAAATCCCCCGAGCGGACCCGTAGGGCAACACGAAGTGTAACCCCCCGCGCACGAGACTATAAACGGTGATCCTGATGATTTTTGGGGGAGCGACGAAACGAAGTACCCCATATTCCCTAGCCCCGCAGGGTAATGACTGAGGAATTATGGGAATACAGATAAAGTATTTTAGCTTCCCCAAAAATCTTCAGGGCACCGTTTTAGTTCGTGCCTATCGAGTGGCCACCAACCATTTGACGCAGCAAAAGATTATTAGCCACATGCCCCGGCGCCGTCACAGCAAACGCCCCACTCACACACCGCCCCGCCATATACACGTCGCCAATCAGGTCCAGCACCTTGTGCCGCACCGGCTCATCCGGGAAGCGCAACCCACCGGGGTTCTTCACCGTCCCATCTTCGCCAAACACCACCGCATTCTCAAGGCTGCCGCCTTTAGCCAACCCTGCCGCCTGTGCCGCCGCAATATCGCGCTCCTGTACAAAGGTACGCGCGGGCGCAATCTCACGCCGGAAAGTCGTCTCATCCACAATACCCTTCCATTCCTGCCGCCCGATCATCGGGTGGGGGAAGTCAATCACACACTCCACCCGCATGCCGCTGCGCGCATCCGGCGTCGCCAGCAATACGCGGCCTTCCGAGTCCAGCACCACGGACTTCTCCACTTTCAACCAGTTGCGCGGCGTCTCCAGCTCCACACGTCCGGCCTTGTCAATCAACTCCACCCACGGCAGGGCACTGCCATCCAGAATCGGCACTTCAGGGCCGCTAATCTCCACAATCACACTGTCCACCCGCAAGGCATGCAGGGCACTCAGCAGGTGCTCCACCGTACTCAGGGTCACGTCATGGCTGTTCCGCAGCAAAGTGCACAGGGGGCTTGTCTGCACCATCTCGGGGGTTATCCGGAACTCACCATCAGCTCCATCCCCACGCCGCAGCACCACACCACCGGCGTTCACACCTTGGTGGGCATGCGGCCGCAGCACCACTTCGGTTCCAACACCGCTGTGCAGGCCCACCCCATGAATACTCACCTCTTTCGCCAGCGTCACGCAGCGGTTGCCCTGAAACTCCATCCCCATCTCCCTTCCGGTTGCGGGCGCATGCTTAGCACCCTATCATTACGGCCACACTACCCAGTTCAAGGCCAAAACTCAACCCACCAGCCTGTTTCCACAAATTGACCACCCAAGGAAACCAAAAAAGGAGCCCCACAGGGCTCCTAAATCGGTTTGGTCTTATCCTGAGGCAGTCGTTTCCGTCCCGCCAGCAAGGCCTTAGCCTTGCTTTTCAGGTCGGTCTTTCAGTTGGACTGTCTGCGCAGGAAGGCCGGAATCTCAAGGTTGGCATACTCATCATGCTCTTCCTCGCGCTCGCGCTTGGCCGCCATCGCTTGGCTGAAATCCGCCACCGGCTTCACTTCCACACGGGCTTCGGTCGCAACTGCTTCGGGCTTCTTCAGTGCACTCAGGTCAACCAGGTTCGGCTTGCTGCGCTTTACGGTCTCACCAAGGCCGGTCGCTACAACACTCACACGAATACGTCCGGTCGCGCTCTGGTCATAGGCCGTACCGAAAATAATGTTCGCATCAGGGTCAACTTCTTCCCGGATACGGTTCGCAGCCTCGTCAACCTCATACAGGGTCAGGTCATCACCACCGGTGATGTTGATCAGCACGCCCTTGGCACCGTTCATCGAAACACCGTCCAGCAGCGGGGACGAAATCGCCATCTCAGCCGCCAGAATCGCACGGCGCTCGCCTTCGGCCTGCCCGCTGCCCATCATCGCCTGGCCCATCTCGCTCATCACGGTCTTCACGTCATTGAAGTCGAGGTTGATGATCCCGGGCACCAGCATCAGGTCGGTCACGCCGCGCACGCCGTTGTAAAGCACGTCATCCGCCAGCTTGAAGGCGTCCTGCAGCGTGGTGCGCTCGGTCGCAATGCGGAAGAGGTTCTGGTTCGGAATCACAATCACGGTATCAGCCACGTTCTGCAGCTCGATAATCCCGGCTTCCGCCTGCTTCATGCGGCGCACACCTTCAAACGCGAACGGCTTGGTCACAACCGCAACGGTCAGAATGCCCATCTCGCGGGCCGCACGGGCCACAACGGGCGCCGCACCGGTACCAGTACCACCGCCCATACCACCGGTGATGAACACCATATGGCTGCCACGAATCGCCTCGCAAATCTCTTCATAGCTCTCTTCAGCCGCAGCAGCACCTACGTCAGGGTTGGCACCGGCACCAAGGCCTTCGGTGAGTGTGCGGCCTAATTGAATCTTCACTTCGGCCTGATGGCTCTCCAGCACCTGCAAGTCGGTGTTGGCAATCGCAAAGGTCGCACCGTTCAGGTTGGCCCGGATCATATTCAGCACGGCGTTACCACCGGCGCCACCCACACCCACAACCATAATCCGAGGTTGATGAACGGACTCCTTCACCATTGCGATGTTCAGTGACATGGTAACTCCCTCTTCATTTAGGCTCTTACGGGTGCGCCGTTAGCAGCTACGGCACAGCTATTTATTACTCGCACTCTACGCGCCGGCCCTTTCAAAACCAAGCCCTCTGCCCGCAAAAACCGCACACAGCAAGCGTTATCCATACCCCCTGCGCCCTTACCGCCACACTCTCAAGCAGCACATTGACAACCCCTTACAAACCGCTGAAAATTCGTCATACAAACGAAAGCTCTCCCATGTCCCAACCCCAATTCTTCGACTACGACGGGATAACTTTCAACCGTAACGCCATCAAGGTTGTCAGCGGCCCGACAGTGCCGGAATCCAACCTGCAAGCCAAGCCCTACATCCGCATCGTCTTCTCGGACGGCATCGAATGGCAACTGCACGGAACGGACTGGGACGACACCCTCGCCAAACGCGCCGCCTTCATCGCCGCCCTCAACGCCTAAACTCACTCCCAAAAATTAAGCCGCCCTGGGCGGCTTTTTCATATCCCTATACTTTATCCGCCTTCACCGGCACCCACACCTCGTTCCGCCTCCACCAAGGAAGCACCCACGGCGCATTAAACCCCTGCACCTCCGCAGGCCCCACCGCCTGCAACCCCTTATCCGCCATCCACGCGCGCAACTTGTCATTTTGCTCCGCCACTTTCGTCGCCGTGTTCCAGCCGCTGTAACGTATCGTTGCCACCGTCCGCGCCGGTATCTCAAGTATGCTAATCCGGGCATCCAACGGCTTCGGCAAGGTCGCCAGCGTGTAACGCTCTGGCAGATAAAACCGCATATACTGCCTATCCTTCCCTGCCGCCACGGTAACCGGCACCGTCATCCCAATCGCTTCACCGCGCTGTATCGTCACCGGCGCGGTCATGCCAATCGCCCCGGTCGGATACTCCTTAAAAATGTAATCCGCTAAAACACGGAAGGCATCCGAACTCCCAACATCCTCACCCACCAATGTCACATCCGCTGCCAACTGCGGCGTATAATGTCGCACCTCAAACACACCGTCCGTCAGCAGGGCCTTAAAACTCGGCTCCGGTGTCTCAGCCATGGCAGGTACTCCCCCTAATGAGGTAAACATCATCAACAACAAGGTAAATCTTAAAACACTCATAGCAATATAATACCACAAATAGCAAAGAGACCCACCACCCAGAAAATATATCATCACGAAACTTATCCCGACGCCCGATACCGAAAACATCTGCCCTACCTCACCGCCGCCTCCATCCTCATCCTTGGCGAGAGCGGCACGGGAAAAAGCGCCATCGCCCGCGAAATTCA
>JAIXZU010000047.1 GCA_027489415.1 Alphaproteobacteria bacterium | reverse complement strand
TTCCCATTAAATCCGTTTTCCTTGTTTACGCAGCAGTGCCAGCAGGAAGCCCAGCACCAATGCCATCGCAAAAGTGGAGCTTCCTCCATAGCTGATGAAAGGCAGCGTCATACCCGTGGTCGGCACAATATGCAATGCCACCCCGATATTCACACACACGTGAATGGAAACCAGCGTCAGCAAACCGCCCGCTCCCAGCAGCACAAACCGGTCTTCCTGCTGCAACACGCGGCTGAAACCGCGCAGCACCAACGTCAGGAACAACCCCATGAGGAGTATTCCCACGATAATCCCGAATTCCTCTGCCACAACCGCAAAAATGAAGTCCGTATGCGCATCCGGCAGTTGGTGCTTCACAACACCTTCTCCAGCGCCACGCCCCCACAGGTGCCCCATCATGATGGCCTCATTAGCCTGGTCAACTTGGTAAGTGTCGGAACTCTCAGGGTTAAGGAAGCGCTCCAACCGGTCACGCACGTGCGGCAGCAAGGTGTACGCACCCACCACCACGCACAACCCACCCGCCACCACCGGCGCCAGCCACAGCAGCGGCAACCCTGCCATGAACACTTGCGAGAACCACACCAACCCCATCGCCAGTGCCATCCCGAAGTTGGGCTGCATCAGCACCGGCAAACCCACAGCTGCCATCAACAGCATACTGACAAAATACCCCCGCAATTGCTTCTTTTTCTCGGCATGGGCCAGCAGCGCCGCCGTCATCAGAATCAGCGCCGGTTTCATGAATTCTGTCGGCTGGATACTCTGCCCGCCAATGTCAATCCAGCGCCGCGCCCCCTTCACTTCGGTCCCAATCACAAACGTCAGCAACAGGCCCACATACGCAATCCCGAACAACGCCAGCCCCGCACGCCGCACACCACTGGGCTTCAGCATCGTCATCCCCAGCATCACCGCCAGCGCCACAATCAGGAACAGGTAATGCCGCACGGCAAAGTAGTACGGCCCCACGTTATAGGTCTTGGCCACGGCCACACTGGCCGTCGTCACAGCCACCGCACCACACAGCATGATGATGACAATCACCACCACACTCATGCGGTCCATTTCCCACCACCACCGTACCAGCGGGTGCCTGCTCTGCCGGTAAATACTCATGCGCCACCTCGTTTGCCACGGGCCACTTCTAAGGCGTTTTCTCGCGCCCGGCTCTGCGCCTTGGCACTTTGCTCAAGCGTTGCCAGCCCCTGCACCAGGTTCACAAACGTGTCTCCTCGGTGCTCGAAATTCTTGAACTGGTCCATACTGGCTGCCGCAGGGCTCAGCATCACCACGGCATCCTCCAGTCCTTCGGTCCGCGCCGCCGCAAAGGCTTCCCGCACCGCCACATCCAGCGTCCGGCACTTGAAACTCGGCACATTGTAAGCGGTCAGTGTATCCGCAAACGCCTCCGTCGCATCACCAATGGTGAAGGCCGCCCGCACCGCACCAAGGTGCTCCACGCATCCGCCTAAACCATCGGTTTTGGGCAACCCGCCGCAAATCCAGTAAATGTTCCGGAAACTCTGTAACGCATAGACTGTGCTATCGCCGTTGGTCGCCTTGCTGTCATTCACAAAACAAACCCCCGCCACACTGCCCACTTTTTCAAGCCGGTGCGGCAATCCCTTAAACGTCCGTACCGCCAGCTTGAATTCCGCCGCCGTCACCCAGCGCGGCACCAGCAGCGCAAAGGCACAGGCAATATTCTGGGCATTATGCGGCCCCGGCAAGTGCGGCAAATCGTCAAGCTCCATCATCAGCTCAGCACCGTGGTACAGGGCACTTCCCCGCACCTCATAATCCGCCTTGTGGCCCACACTTACGGTGGTAATACCTCCCCGCGCCGCCACATCACGCAGAATCGGCTGGTCAATACCCATCACCTGCACGGCACCGGCCTTGGCAAGGTCAAACAGGCGCATTTTAGCCGCAAGGTAACCGGTCATGTCCCCGTGGCGCGCCAGGTGGTCAGGGGTCAGGTTCAGCATCATCACACCGTCCGCCTGCATCTCGCGCATGGACTCCAACTGGTAACTGGAAAGCTCCAACACATACACGCCATTCCGCGCCAGCTCAGGCAGGCTCAGCGCCGCCGCGCCAATGTTACCCCCCACCGCAACTTTAAAACCGCTCTCGCGCAGCACATGTCCCACCAGCGCCGTGGTCGTGCTTTTGCCGTTAGTGCCCGTAATCCCGATAAAACTCGCCCCACTCTCACCATCACGTCGCCACAGCAGGTCCACATCGCCCATAACGGGCACCTTGTGCGCCAGCGCCCGCTTCACCGGCTCCGCCTGCATGGGTATGCCCGGGCTCTTAATCATCGCCGCCAAAGTCTCCCATGCCACATGGTCGGGGTGAACGGCCTTGAACACCGTCTCATCACTCGCCCCGCTGTTGGCCATCTGGTCATCCCATACCAGTACGTCCGCCCCCGCGTCGGTCAGAGCCTGCGCCGTGGCACGTCCCGTGGTACCAAGGCCGTACACATAAACGGGTTTACCGGCAAATCCAAAAGTATCGCGTTGCATAACTCTCTCCTACCGTAGCTTCAGGGTTGCCAAGCCCACCAGCGCCAGCACCACCGAGATAATCCAGAACCGCACCACAATCGTGCTCTCCGGCCAGCCAATCTGCTCAAAGTGGTGGTGCAGCGGCGCCATCTTGAAAATCCGTTTCTTCGTAAGCTTATAACCGGCCACCTGAATAATCACGCTCAAGGTTTCCATCACAAACAGCCCCCCGATAATCAACAGCGCAAACTCCTGTTTAATCAGTACCGCCACACCACCCAGCATCGCACCCACTGGCAGGCTGCCACTGTCCCCCAGGAAAATCCGCGCCGGCGGGGCGTTATACCACAGGAACCCCAGCATCGCACCAGCCAGCGCCGCGCACATAATTGCCACCTCACCGGCACCGGCAATGTGCGGCAGGTGCAAGTAAGCCGTGTAATCCACCCGCCCCATCACGTAGGCCAGAATCGCCATCGTCGTCGCCACCAATACAACAGGTATGCTCACCAGCCCGTCAAGTCCGTCCGTCAGGTTCACGGCGTTGGCCGTCCCCACCATCACAATCACCCCGAAGGCCACAAACCCCCAAATTCCCAAACCAACCACCAGTTCTTTCAGGAAGGGGAAGTAAATCTCGGTCGCAACCGCAGTACCGTTAATGTAAATGTACCCCAGCAGGAATACCGTCCCCACCAGCGCCCCCAGCGCCAGCCGCAGTCTCCCGGGCAGCCCTTTCTTCCAGCGGCGCGTCAGGTTCAGGTAATCGTCCATGAAACCAATCGCCCCGTACCCCACAAAAAGGAACATCATCAGCCACACATACGGGTTGGCAAGGTTGGCCCACATCAGGGTGGAAATCACCACCGCCCCCACCACGCCAATCCCGCCCATGCTGGGCGTTCCTGCCTTACCCTGATGCGGCAGGATGTCCTTGACCGTCTCACCACCCTTTTGCCACAGCCGGAAGGCTGCAACCAACCGCCCGCCGAACACCAGCCACAGCAGGAAGGCCGTGAACATGGCGGCACCGGCACGCACAGTTAAGTACTGGAAAACATTAAACCAGTTGATATAATCAACCAACGGTACAAGCAAGGCATGAATCATGCTGCCACTATCCTCCGAAAACCGGCTTCCCGCTAGCCCCCACGCCGCCTCCCCGCTGCAAAATCCGGCACTTTTGCCACGCTGGCGTGCGTTTGGGGCACACGCAGGATTACAAATTGCACACTTCCTTACAATCTGGTAAGGTTGAACGGTAATTTGATCTCTCCATCTCTTTTTCGCGGGGCCCACCATGACACCTCTCCATCGCTTCCTGGCTGGCGCAGCCATCCTCGCCACCCTTCTGCCTTACCCCGTCAACGCCACACTCGGCATCACCGACGTCCCGCTCGACGAACTGCTCTTCTCGGACACCACGCTCTTCGCGCAAGCCTGTCCGGATCTCTCCGCCGAGCTGCTCACGGCACAAGCTATTGCCACTCCCGCCAAAATCGACAGCATCCAACGGGACGACGGCACGATTATCGCCGTTCAAGTCGGTAACGCGATCCTCGACCTCGCCGTCCCCGAAGAAACCGCCATCTACGTGATGACGGACTTCATCGAAAACGGCGGCTGGCTCGTGGTCATGCCCTTGACCCCCGAGGACATGGAAGCAGCCCGGGACTATACTCCCGCTCCGGTCGGAAAAATGGCCTTGGTCGGAATCACCAACAGCTTCAACGGCGAACCCCAGACCTGCCTCCAGTTTACGGAATTCCACGCCGTCTATCCGGAAGGTCTGGAACTCTTCCCGGCCGAAGTCAGCAAGGCACTGTCCAACAGCCGTCAGGCCAGCAACTAACGAAAATCCCCCGGCACCAGCCGGGGGATTTTCACATGCAGGGTACTATCTGGCGCCCAGAACCTCCCGCGCCACCACACGGTCATCAAACGGTAGGGTCACATCTCCCACAATTTGGCCGCTTTCATGGCCTTTACCCGCAATCAGCACCACATCGTCCACACCGGCATCGGTAATCGCGGCGGCAATCGCCAGTTTGCGGTCATCAAACTCACGAACCAAACCACCAGCCTCTTTCACGCCCACCATGACTTGGGCCCGAATCGCCGCAGCATCCTCTTTCCGTGGGTTGTCATCGGTCACATAAACTTCATCAGCCAGCTGCGCCGCAATCCGCCCCATAATCGGGCGCTTCGTCGCGTCGCGGTTCCCGCCGCACCCGAACACCACGCGCAATTTGCCACCGTTTTTCACCACGGGGCGCAAACTCTCCAGCGCCCGCTGTAACGCATCGGGCTTATGGGCATAATACACCACCACACTGGGCTGAGGCGGTGCAGGGCTGACGCAACCAGGTCTTTTCCAGTTCCAGTTTCACCATTGACCAATACCGCCCTAAAATGTGGCGCCA
>JAIXZU010000079.1 GCA_027489415.1 Alphaproteobacteria bacterium | reverse complement strand
CTCGGCCGCGGCTTTCATGCGCTGGCTCTGCGCGAACATCCCGCCCGCACTCACATTAATGCTCTGTAACATATCCATCGTCGTAATCTCCTATTTCTTACCGCTGGCCCAACGCCATCCGCTGCATCGCCACCTGCTTGGAATACAGCTCGGTCATCATGCGGTAGTTCAGTTGGGTATCGGTCATTTTCAGCATTTCTTCGTCCAGTCGCACGCTGTTGCCGTTGTGCTGAATAAACGTGGTGTCTTCTTTCACCGTGCCGGCGGGGGCGGGGGCGTTGCCGGTGTTCATGTGGCTGGCTTGGGTCAGTGCCATGGCAAAGCCTTGGGCGGGTTTGCTGCCTGCCGGCGCAGCAATCAGGTCTTTGGAAATATAACCGGGCGTGTTCGCATTCGCGATATTCCCAGCCACAATCCCCTGGCGCTGCACCAGGAAATTCATGCGTTGGGTAAGGGCTTCACTCACGCTGGCCATCGGGGTCTCTCCTTCTTTCTGCACCCTATATGCAAACCACATGCCAACTTTGATACTCCGCAAAGAAATGTCCTGCCACAAACACCAAAAACCAAACACCAGACACTCAACACTCAACTTTGGCACACCAGTTGCATAACCCACACCAGAGAGAGCCAACCCAAAGGAGCATACCCATGCACACCCTTACCAAATTCCTTCACCTCGCCATCGCAGTGGCCCTGCTGGCGTTGCCGCTGGCCAACCCGGCCCACGCCGCCGCCAGCGCCCGGATCAAGGACCTCGCCGATATCGAAGGCGTCCGGGACAACGTCCTCGTCGGCTACGGCCTGATCGTCGGCCTCGCCGGCACGGGGGATAGTGCCAACGGCATTCCGTTTACCCGCCAGTCACTGGCCAACATGCTGGAACGCTTGGGCGTGAACGCGAAGGACGTCCTTGCGCAAATCAAAACCAAAAACGTCGCCGCCGTCATGGTCACCGCCAAAATGCCAAGTCTTGCCCGTCAGGGCAGCAAGGTGGATGTCGCCGTAAGCTCGCTCGGAGACGCCAAATCCCTCGAAGGCGGCATGCTCCTCGCCACACCACTGATGGCCGCGGACGGTCAAACCTACGCCGTTGCCCAGGGCGCTGTGGTTGTCGGCGGCTTCCAGGCCACGGGGAAGGACGGCTCCACCCTCACCAAAAACCACACCACCGTCGCCCGTATCGCGGAAGGCGCACTGATCGAACGCGAAACCGGCTTCGAACTCGCCCAACTCGGCCCGCAAATCAAGTTCGTCCTCCGCCAGCCGGACTTCACTACTGCCGAACGCCTGAAGACCGCCATCAACACCGCCTTCAAGGAAGAACTCGCGGTCGCGAACGACAACGCCCAGGTCGCCGTCACCATTCCGTCACGCTATCAGGCCCAGCTGCCGGTCATCATCCAGAAGATCGAGAACCTGATGGTCGAACCCGCTTCCGAGGCCCGCGTCATCATCGACGAAAAAACTGGCACGATCGTCATGGGCGAAAACGTGCGCATCGCACCGGTCGCCATCAGCCACGCCAACCTCACCATCCGCGTCACGGAAGAAAAGCAGGTCTCTCAACCGCTCAGCTTCAACGTCGCTGGCCAAACGGTGGTGACGGACAAATCCACCATCGAGCGCATCGACGACGACCCGAACCGCGGTAAGTTCGAAATCCTCAACTCCGGCGCCAGCCTGACGGACCTCGTCTCCGGCCTGAACGCCCTCGGCGTCAAACCACGGGACATCATCAGCATCCTGCAAAACATCAAGGCCGCAGGCGCCCTGCAAGCCGAACTGATGGTCCTCTAAGGTCGGGAAGGAAATACACCATGACAACCCTCAGCACACCGGACATCACCGCCAGCCTGATGACCGTCCAAGCCGCCCAGCAACGCAAACTCTCCGCAGGGGAAAGCGTGGTACCGGAAGCGGATCGCCAGAAGCTGGAAGCCAAAGCCAAGGAATTCGAATCCTTCTACATCTATCAGGTCATGGAATTGATGACCCCGAAGATGGACTCGGAATTCGACGGCGGGGTCGGCGAAGAAATGTTCCGCCATACCCTGAACGAGAAAATGGCGGACGGCATCACCCGCCAAGGCGGCTTCGGCATCGCGAATATCGTCTACGACGCTCTCCTCACCCAGCAGGAAAAACTCGTGTCATCGCGTAACGCCGCCGCCGCATCCGCCGCCTACGCCACCCAAACCCAATAATCTGACGAAACAAGGACACCGCACAATGAATCACCCCTACCAAACACCCAACACCCAACACCCAACACCCATCACCAGCATCCACGGCGCCCGCGCCACCTGCCGCGAACTCCTCACCCTGCTGGTGGAGGAAAAGCACGGCCTCGCCCGCCACGATGTCGCCCGTATCGATGCCAACATCCAGAACAAGCGCCGCCTCACCCTGCGGCTGGAGCAACAACTGGCGGACATCAAACAAACCAAAGCGGTCTGGAAGACGGACGCCACCGCCGTCACTCAAGCAGGCCTGCTCGCGGAAGAAATCGCCGTGTTCCAAACCATGGCGCGGGAAAACGCCATGCTGCTTAAAGCCGCCCACCAACTGCGCGCGGACCTCATCCTCTCGATCCGCGACGCCGTCGACACCGGCCAACCCCGCGTCCAAACCTACAGCGCCGCAGGTACTCTCAACACCTCCGAAAACACCTCCCGCCTCGTCACCTGCAGTATTTAGAAAAGACGTCCCAACCCCTACCCACTCCGCCCCGCAGCCCTCAATCTCAGCGCTCCAGCGCTTCCACTTTGCAGTTCGAGGGAGTTTGCGCAGCAAAGGCCCGTCGCGTCAGCGCGAACAGCAAACGGGGGGTGGGATTTGCAAAGGATGAGGGGGTGTCACCCCTCCCTTTTGCTCCTAACTGGGGGTGCAGGGGGTTTATCCCCTGCCACCGAGAACGAGCGCAGCGGAGTGAAGGTGCGAAGACGCGCAGCGTAAAAAGCACCCCGCTCAGTAGAGTTCCCAAATCCGAAGCCCCGCACAATTGGCACGAAAGTTGCAAATACCACCCCATGAGCAGTCTCACCTCCGCCCTCCGCATCGGTATCTCCGGCATGCAAACCAGCCAAATGGCCCTTAGCACGGTGTCCCACAACGTGGTCAACGCCAACACGGTCGGCTATTCGCGCCAGAACCTGATCTCCTCGGCCGCCTCTACCAACGGCTATGGCGCGGGTGTGCAGCTGGAAACCATCCAGCGCGTCACGGACAAATTCGCCGTCGGCCGCGTCCTGACCGCGACGTCCGACGCCAGCTACGCCAGCTCGCAGCTCAGCTACCTGCAATCGCTGGAAAACACCTTCACCAGCTCCAGCGTGGGCGGCGGTCTGGAAAGCGTCGTCGGCAACTTCATCACGTCCATGAACAACCTGTCGACGGACCCCTCCAACTCCTCGCTGCGCCGCAGTGCCGTGCAGCAGGCCACGGTTACGGCCAACGCCCTCAATAACACCAGTCAGGATCTCTCCATCGTCGCAACGGACGCCGACAACGAAATCACCGCCCAGCTCGCCGTCGTCAACCAGCTGTTGAAGGACATCCACACCCTCAATACCGAAATCGCGCAGCTGCAAACCGGCTCCAACGGCAGCAACGCGAACGACCTCATGGACAGCCGCGCCCAAATGGTCAACAAGCTGTCCGAAACCTTCGGCCTGCAGGTCACGGAAAACACCACCAACGGCGCCCTGCGCATCACGACTGAAAGCGGCCGTAAGCTGGTGGATGAAAGCAGCTACGTGCAACTCTCGCGCGGTGTCTCCGGCGGCACCTATCAAAGCATCGTCGCCCGCAACGTGCTGCAGGACGGCTCCCTCAGCAACACCCAATTGCCCATCGCCACCTCCGAACTCACCACCGGCCGCGTGAAAGCGCTGGCGGATATCCGCGACAACGTTGTCCCCAGCCTCTTGGCACAGGTGGACGAATTCACGCGCACCTTTACCAGCACCGTCAACAGCCTCGCCAGCGCGGGCACCAGCTCACCGCCGGTGCGCACCCTCTCCAGCGGCAGCACGGCGGACATCGCCAGCACCACCACCGGCTTCACCAACCTCAACGGTACCAGCATCAACATCACCGTCACCAACAGCCTTGGTAACACCGTCACCACCACCTCACCGGGCGGTACACCGGCGGGCACACCCATCACCTTCAACCCCGTCGCACCCGCCACCACGCTGTCATTGCAGGACATCGCCGACCAAATCAACAACAACACCACCATCGGTAACGCCGCTCTGCAACTCGCCACCCCCGGCAGCACGCAGGGCGTCATCGCCACCGCCACGACGGACGCCAGCGGCAACCCCATCCTCACCATCACGAGCGCGGACCCCAACAACAAAATCGTCCTCAGCAACGTCACCGGCAATGCCCTCGGCTTCCTCGGCATGAACAACATCTTCAGCAACGGCAATACCGCCGGCACCGTCGCCGTGCGCTCGGAACTCGCCGCGAACCCGGACCTCTTCCCCGTCGCCCGCATGCGCGCGGACGGCGGCGTCAGCAGTACGGACGGCTCCAACATCCAGCAACTGGCCGCCCTCGCGGATACGAAACTCACCTTCGCCTCCGCGGGTGGCCTCGGCACGCAAATCGCCACTGGCGTGTCCTATCTCAACACCGTCATCAGTAACCTCGCCGTGCGGGTCTCGTCCGCGGAGGACACCGACACCTTCAACACCAACCTCAAATCGCAGGCGGAACAACTCGCCACCTCGGTCAGCGGCGTGAACATCAACGAGGAACTGGCCCAGATGCTCGTCTACCAAAACAGCTTCCAGGCGTCGTCACGCATCATCAGTGTGGTGAACGACCTCCTGCAGGAACTCGTCAACATCGTCTAGTAAACCCGTAACAAATCACGAATCACAAATCACGAATCACAGGATTTCCCATGGTCACCCGCGTCGCCACCAGCTTCCAGAATACCTCCACCCTGCGTAACCTCCAGCAGGCCAACCAGGGCATGGCGCTGTCCACCTACCAAATCACCACCGGCCTCAAATCGCGCACCCTGTCGGAGGACTCCGGCAGCGCCAACAAACTCCTCACCCTGAAGGACGTCCAAACCCGCACGGACACCTACCTCTCCAACCTGAAGAGCGTCAGCAACCAGCTCGGTGCCACCGAAAGCGCCCTGCAACAGATGACCGACCTCCTCACCGAAGCCTCCAGCCTCGCCACCACCGGCCGGAACCAGAACTCGGCCGAAACCCGCTCCACACTGGCGCCCAAGGCGCAGGCCGTTGCCGAAAGCTTCTACAGCCTCTTCAACACGCAGTTTAACGGGCAGTATATTTTCAGCGGCTCCAATGCCAACACCGCCACCATCAGCGGCACCGCCGCCGCCACCGCGTTTCCGGGGGAACCGCTCGCCACCACGTGGTATCAGGGGGATAGCACGCTGCCCGCCGTCGTCAGCGGGAACGGCACCACGCAGGAGTACGGCGTACTGGGTAACGACAGCGCCTTCGCCAAACTGAAAGCGGGCTTCGAAGGCCTCTGGTACGGGCTGCAAAATAATAATGTGACGGAAATCGACATCGCCATCAGTACGCTCGGCGCCGCCAAAACCGAACTCAGCAGCCTCGTCAGCAATGTCGGCGGGCAATTGAACAACGTGGAGCAAATGACGGACCGCTACACCACCCAGCAAACCTTCATTCAGGAAAGCGTGGACGACATCGAGAAGGTGGACGTCTCCGAAGCCCTCACCACCTTCTCCCAGCAACAAGCCACCCTCCAAGCCAGCATGATGATCATCTCACAAATGAATCAGGTCTCCCTCCTCGACTACATCCGCTAAAGGTTGCTCCAAAATGGCCTTCCATTTTGGTAAGCAACCTCAGCGCCTCGCCGTCGCTGCCCGCGAGTCCTGACGCAGTCAGGCGAGACGGCGCAACAAGGCGGGCCCCCCCTTGAAAATCAGTCTCACCTCCCCATAATCCTCTCACCGCGCAAGCAGGAATCACCTCGTCCGTTTCGGCACGAAGCTCCCCCGGAGCAGTGAAACCTCAACCCCTTGCGCCCGCCCCCAAGGAGGGCAAAGAAAATGCTGAAATACCGCATCGCCCCCATCGGCCGCACTCCGGCCGCAGCCTGTGTTTCGTGCGGCATGGAGCAGCACTACGCTGCCAGCCCCGCCGAAGCGGACGTTAACGCGCCCGCCGGCTTCTGTTTCGGCTGCGGCGGAATCGCCAAGGCCTTCTGGAAAACAATCTGGGACGAAGTCCCGCCGACCATGGCCGAACTCAACGCCGAAAGGCGCCGCCTCGGCGAAGCCATCGAAGCCGCCCGCCGCAAGCATCACATCCGCCGCGCCGCCTAAGCCGCAAAGCACACATAACGAGAGAAAAGGGGCCCCGTGCCCCTTTTTTCACACCCATCACCTTGAAAAACCAACACCCCGCCCCATAACTCCCGCATAGCGCAAGCTGGTAACACATGTCGTTTCGGCACATCGCCCCATGGGCGTCGTGGAACCTCAACCCCTTGCGCAGCCCTGAAGGAGGGCCAGAAAAATGAAAATCAACGTCTCCACGGGCGCCATCGCCCTCGTCGCCATTCTCGCCGTTGTCGCCCTCTCCGGCTGCACGCCGGAATCGGTCAAGCTGAAT
>JAIXZU010000157.1 GCA_027489415.1 Alphaproteobacteria bacterium | reverse complement strand
CTTGGGATCGATATCGTCCAAATAGCCTTGGGTACCGGCGTAGATGCCGATGATTTGCTCGGAGACGCGCATCGGCTGGTATTGCTTCTGCTTGAGGAGCTCGGGGAGGCGTTCACCTTTGGCGAGGAGCTTGCGGGTGGAGGCGTCGAGGTCACTCGCAAACTGGCTAAAGGCCGCCATTTCGCGGTATTGGGCCAAATCGAGACGCATAGTACCGGCCAGCTTTTTCATCGCTTTGGTTTGCGCGGCGCCACCGACACGGGATACGGACAGACCGACGTTAATGGCGGGACGGACACCGGAGTAGAAGAGGTCGGATTCCAGGAAGATCTGGCCGTCGGTGATGGAGATCACGTTAGTTGGAATATAGGCGGAGACGTCACCGGCCTGGGTTTCAATGATCGGCAGTGCGGTGAGAGAGCCTGCGCCCATGTCGTCCGACAGCTTTGCGGCGCGCTCCAGCAAGCGGCTGTGGAGGTAGAAGACGTCGCCGGGGTAGGCTTCACGACCCGGGGGACGGCGCAGCAGCAGGGACATTTGGCGGTAGGCAACGGCTTGCTTGGACAGGTCATCGTAAACGATGAGTGCGTGCATGCCGTTGTCGCGGAAGTATTCGGCCATGGTGCAGCCGGCGTAGGGGGCGATGAACTGCATGGGGGCGGGGTCCGACGCAGTAGCCGCTACCACAATGGTGTACTCGAGGGCGCCGGCAGCACGGAGTTTTTCAACTACCTGAGCAACAGTGGAGCGTTTTTGGCCGATGGCGACGTAGACGCAGTAAACGGGGCTTTGGCCGGACTTGTGGGTTTTGGCCTGGTTGATGATGGCGTCGATGGCGACGGCGGTTTTACCGGTTTGGCGGTCCCCGATGATCAGCTCACGTTGGCCGCGGCCGATTGGAACCAATGCGTCGATGGCTTTGAGGCCGGTTTGGAGAGGCTCGTGCACCGATTTACGGGCGATGATGCCGGGGGCGATGACTTCGACTTTAGAGGTAAGCTTGGTTTTGAGCGGGCCGCGACCGTCGATCGGGTTGCCCAGCGCGTCCACCACGCGGCCGAGGAGCTCCTTGCCGACGCCGACGCTGACGATTTCTTTGGTGCGCTTGACGAGATCGCCTTCTTTAATGGCGCGGTCGTCACCGAAAATCACGACACCGACGTGGTCTTCGTCCAGGTTCAGGGCCATACCGTTGATACCACCGGGGAAGGTGACCATTTCACCGGCCTGTACGCCAGCGAGGCCGTGGACGCGGGCGACACCGTCCCCCACTGACAGAACTTGACCGGCTTCTTCGGGTTTGGCGTCGGTGTTAAAGGCGGCAATCTGGTCCTTCAGGACCTTGGTAACTTCGGAGGCGCGGAGGGTGTCGGACATGTCGGTTTTCCTGTGTTTCAGTTTTCGGTGTTCGGTATTCGTTTAGCGTTGCGTGACGGCTTGCTTGAGGCTGGCCGAGAGGCGGGCGACAGCGCCGGAGAGGGAGGCGTCCCAGACCTTGCCGTTCCAGAAGGCGCGGAAGCCGCCCTTCAGAGTGGGGTCCAGCGTTTCTTCCAAGCGGATGCCTGCGGTGGCGGTGTGCTTCTTGAGAAGGTCGGTGAGGCGGGTGCGCTGGGCGTCTGTCAGTGGCTCGGCGCTGGCGAGCTTGACCAGTGTGATGCCGGAGGCGGCATCCGCCAGTTCCCGATAGGCAGCGAGAACTTGTGCCAGTTGGTCGAGGCGGTTATTGGCCGCCAGAACCCCCAGAGTATTCGCCAGCATGGTGGGTGCCTTGACCGCCTTAGCCATGACACCAGCCAGCGATTTGCGCTGGGCGGGGGTAAGGCGTGGATTGGCGAGAGATGCTTTCACAGAAGCGTCTTCCAGCGCGGCGGCAAGGCTGACGACGGCACTGGACACGGCCTGTTGCTGGTTGTTTTGAGCGGCGAGCTCAAACAAGGCGCTGGCGTATCTGGAGCTGCTGGGGTTGGCGGCACTCATGCGGTACACTTTTCCTGCAAATTATTCACTTTGTGCCACGGCAACAGATGCCGGGCGGTTGGGCGCTTTTTGGCATGGCCGCCCGAGTGTGTCAAGAAAGAGCAACGTGTTACCCGATGAATGGTTTACCAGCTGCCGGTATTGGGCATGGAGGCCCATGGTTCGGCCGGGGGGAGAGCGTCTCCGGCTTGCAGGAGTTCCAGCGAGATACCGTCCGGCGTGCGGATGAAGGCCATGTGACCATCCCGCGGGGGGCGGTTGATGGTGACGCCTGTGGCCTGGAATTTCGCGCACATGGCGTAAATATCATCCACCCGATAGGCAAGATGGCCGAAGTTGCGGCCGCCGGTGTAACCGGATTCATCCCAGTTATGGGTGAGTTCGACGGGGGCGTCTTCGTCCCCCTCCGCGGCGAGGAAGATGAGACTGAAGCGGCCTGCCTCGTTTTCATAGCGGCGGATTTCGCGCAGGCCGAGGATGGCGAAGAAGGCCTTGGTGGCTTCGGGATCCGAGACGCGGATCATCGTGTGGAGATATTTGGTTGGCATAGCGTTTTTTGGCATGGTAGGAGTAGGGGTGTCAAGGAAGAGCCCCACGTGAAAAAACCTGCCAAACCGATTGCGAATTTCCCCCCTGCCCTGCCCAAGCAAGGCCACCCCGCCCCCCACGGCCGCGTGGGCGTAGTGCTGATGAACCTTGGTACGCCCGACGGCACCGACTACTGGAGCATGCGGCGCTACCTGAAGGAATTTTTAAGCGACCCGCGCGTGATTGAGATACCGATGATCGTGTGGTGGTTTATTCTCAACCTGATTATTTTGACCTTTCGGCCCAGCAAAAGCGGCCATGCTTATGCGAGTATTTGGGACAAGGAGCATAATGCCAGCCCGCTGCGTGTGATTACCAAAGCCCAGACCGATGCCCTGCAGGCACGTTTAGGTGATGAGGTGGTGGTGGATTATGCCATGCGCTACGGCCAGCCGAGCATTGCCAGCGTAATGGACAAGATGATGGCCAAGGGGTGCACGCGCATTGTGGCGGCGCCGCTTTACCCGCAATACAGCGCAGCCACCGTGGCTACAGCGATTGATAAAATGAATGACTGGATGGCAAAGCAGCGCTGGCAGCCCGCCGTGCGCGTGATGCCGCCCTACTATGACCACCCCGCCTACATTGGCGCCCTGACGGAGAGTGTGCGGGAGAAACTGGCCAGCCTTGACTGGCAGCCCGATGTGATTGTGGCCAGCCTGCACGGCCTACCGCTGGTGAACTGTAAGAAGGGCGACGTGTATTACTGTCATTCCCATAAAACCGTGCGCCTGATGGCGGAAAGCCTTGGCAGCGCCTTTTTGAAGGATGTACCGGCGGTGCGCGAGCTGATTAGCAAGGGCGGTGCCAAGAAAAGCAAGGTTCCGCCGGTGATGCTGGCCTTCCAGAGCCGCTTTGGGGCGCAGGAGTGGTTGAAGCCGTACTTCGCCATCAGCCTTGATGAGCTGGTTGAAGCCGGTTGTAAGAAAGTGTTGGTGGTTTGCCCGGGCTTTAGTGCTGACTGCGTGGAAACCCTTGAAGAGATTGCGATTGCCGGTAAAGAGAGTTTTGAAGAGGCCGGGGGTACCCATTATGATGTGGTGGCGTGTTTGAATGCGTCCGACACCGGCATGGATATGTTGGAGGGGTTGGTTGAGATGGAGCTAAAGGGCTGGATATAGTGCCGGGTTGCCAATTCACGAACTCTACTGAACGGGGTGCTTTTTAAGTTTTTTGGCGTTCTGCGGTGCTCACGTACTTATCTGTACGCTGCGCTCCTCGCACACCAAAGAAACTTAAAAATCCCTCCCGCTCAGCGAGTTACGGCTGAGCCACACCGTCAACCTGCAGTTGACGGACTAAGGGACTGGCGGAAATGGGGGTTTGGGCCTATAACTAGGTTCTGGAAACTCGAACCGACGGAGGGTGAGATGTCGGGTGTGACCGTTTATGTGATTGATGGGGAGGGTTCGGCCGCTATTGTGGCTAAGCTCCTGAACCAGGAAAATGACTTTGTGCATATTATTGCACATGACCCCGGATCCGGTGATGAACTCGAGCTGCCGGACGTTCTGCTTGAGCGACTGGCGGTGCCGGAGCCGCTGTTGCGGGAGATTGAGTTCAAGCAGCGCACGCTGGTGGATGACCGTGCCGAGCTGCCTGTGCCTACTTTCTGGGAGCAACACCGAGGGCATGGTACCCGTGTGACCAAGGCGTTGCGCGGGCCGATTGGCAAGGGACGGCGCTGATGGGGTTGGTTGTGGCCCTGAGGCTTCGTTTATTGGCCTCGGCTTGTAAACTGGATTATGACTATCCCGACCGGATTCCGAATGCGATTGTTGCGATTCCGGAGGACCCCGTGAGGTATATGCGGGTGGTCATTTTGAATACTCCGCTTTAACGAGAGAAGACCCGCCATTGGCGGGTCTTCTTGTTTTAGGTTCAGGCGATGGCGCGCAGGCCAATATGGGTTCGGCTTTCGCGGATTTGGCCGCGGCGGGCACGAATGGCGGCGTCCAGATTCAGATTATTCAAGGCTGCGGCAGCGATGACCCAGTGGACAATGGCCTGAATGGATTCCGCCATTTTATTGCCGTAATCCTCCAAGTGGTCGATTTTCTCGACGGCGTCCGCCAGAGAGCCGGTGGGAATGGCGAGGTCACGCAGTAGGTCGGCCTCCTGCAAGGCAGGAACCGTTGGGGGCACCAGTGCGCCAAGGTTCAGGCGGAGAGCATTGGCAGCACTGAGAGCAATGAGGGCACAGTCCGTGATAGTTTTGCGAGTTCCGTCGGTTGGGCTGGAGCCTTGCCGCGCGAGGCGGCCAACGTATTTGGAGAAGTGCAGCGCGTTATGCGCTACGCGCGCCTTGAGGGGCAGGCAGTAGATGTCGAAGTGGAAGCTGCGGTCGTGAACTTCCTGACTTTCCTGCCAGTGACGAAGGAGGTCGGTATTCACGGTGACTTGGTGGGTCATGGTGGGCTCCGTTCAAAAAGGACCTTGGGTGATGCGGATGAGTGAGGATATCCCTATTAGTATACAAGTCAAGCCCGGGATGAAAAAGGAGCCGTGAGGCTCCTTGATTTTTAGCGGGATGGTTTGGGGTTGGCGGGGTCGGAATAGTCGTAGAAGCCGCGGCCGGACTTTTTGCCGAGCCAGCCGGCGTCCACGAACTTCACGAGCAGCGGGCTTGGGCGGTATTTGCTATCGCCCAGTTCGTTGTGCAGGACGCGCATGATGGCGACGCAGGTGTCCAGACCGATGAAGTCCGCCAGCTGAAGCGGGCCCATGGGGTGGCCGGCGCCGAGTTTCATGGCGGTGTCGATACTGCGGACGTCGGCGACGCCTTCCTGCAGGGCGTAGCAGGCTTCGTTGAGCATCGGCAAGAGTAGACGGTTGACGATGAAGCCGGGCACGTCTTCCGACGTGGCGACGGTTTTACCCATTTTTTCGGCGACTTCGAGGACGCGCTCGTAGGTTTCCTGCGAGGTGGCGAGGCCGCGAATGATTTCGACCAGCGCCATCATCGGTACCGGGTTCATGAAGTGCAGGCCGATGAATTTCTCCGGACGCGAGGTAACCGCGGCAAGGCGCGTGATGGAGATGGACGAGGTGTTGGAGGCTATCAGGCAGGATTTTTGCGCGATGGCGTCAACTTCACGGAAGATTTTCTTTTTGATTTCCTCGTTTTCCGTGGCGGCTTCGATGATGAGGTCGCATTTTTCGAGGTCTGCAACCTTGATGGAGGTGTGAAGGCGGGATTCGGCGGCTTTTTTGTCCGCTTCAGTCAATCCGCCTTTTTGCACCTGACGGTCCATGTTCTTGGCGATGGTGGCGAGGGCTTTTTCGAGCGAGGCGGGGTTGACGTCCACCATCGTGACCTCGAAGCCGCTTTGCGCGGCGACGTGGGCGATGCCGTTACCCATCTGGCCTGCGCCAATGATACCGATGCTTTTAATGTCTGTGGAAGTTTTGGCCATGGGGAGTCTTTTTCTTGGTTGATTGGCTGCAAGATACTAGATTTGAGAGACAAGAGACAAGTGAATTAGAGACAAGACTGATGATTATGGGTGGGCTTCTCTTGTAGATGAAATTGGGGTAGAGGGAGTTATGAGCACGATTTACCCTATTTTATTGCAGCCGCACAAAGTTTTAAGTGCCGTGAGCGAGCCTGCGCCCGGCGCAACCCCCCAGGTTTTAGAGACGCTGGAAAACATGCTGGCGACCCTGTACCGCGCCGATGGCGTGGGACTGGCAGCGCCGCAGGTAAATGTGAGCCAGCGGCTAGTTGTGACCGATTTGGGTGGCGAACGGCCCGATGGCAAGCGCGATTACAGTGTGAAAGCGCCCAAGTTTTTCATCAACCCGACCATTACATGGGCCAGTGACGAGACCCGCAGCCTGCAAGAGGGTTGCCTGAGCCTGCCCGGCCTATGGGGCGATGTGGTGCGGCCGAGCGTAGTACGCGTGGCCTACACGGACCGCGACGGAGCGGCGGTAGAAGAGGAATTCAGCGGCCTTGGGGCGGCGGTGATTCAGCATGAAATCGACCACCTTGATGGCGTGTTGTTCACACAGCGGATGACCAAGCTGCGGCGCGATATTGCCATGGGCAAGTGGGCGAGACTGCGGCGTAACATTCTGGCGGATGGTGCTGATTTTGACGTATTTGCGGCAGAAACGGGCGTGATTAAAGCTGCCACCGAACAAAGCCGGAAGCGTTAGCCATGGCTAAAATCGTGTTCATGGGCAGCCCGGCTTTTGCCGTGCCGAGCTTGATGGCGCTGCACGCCGAAGAGCATGAGATTGTGGCGGTGTTCACGCAGCCGCCACGCCCTGCCGGACGCGGCCAGAAACTGCAAAAGACCGATGTGCATGAAGCGGCTGAAGAGCTTGGGCTACCGGTTTTCACGCCCGAAAAACTGAAGGGGGCCGACCTTGATTTCGTGATGGGGATTGAGGCTGATGTGTTTTGTGTAGTGGCTTACGGCCTGCTATTGCCCAAGGTTTTGGTCGACAACCGCTTATGCCTGAACGTGCACCCGAGCGCATTACCGAAGTGGCGGGGTGCGGCGCCGCTGCAGTGGACACTTATTTCGGGTGATCAGACAACAGACATCTGTGTAATGAAATTAGATGCGGGTATGGATACTGGCCCCGTGGTGGAACGGCAGGCGATGGAGATTCCCGTAGACATGACGCTTGGTGAGCTGCATGACCATGCCGCAGATACCGGCGCGATGCTGCTGGCTGAGGTGGTAGAACGCCACAAGAGCCTGCGACAGGTGCCGCAAGTTGGTGAGGCGAGCCATGCGCCCAAGATTTCCAAAGAGATGCGCGTGATTGACTGGCACAAGCCTGCTGCCGAGGTGCATAACCTTGTGCGGGGATTGAGCCCCTCCCCTGCTGCCACAGGTAAGTTAGGCGAAGAGGTTTTCAAGATTCTGAAAACCCAGCTTGAGGCGCGCGAAGGTGCTGCTGGAGAGGTTTTAGCGGTTGATGCCGAAGGGATTATTGTGGCTTGTGGTTTGGGTTCTGTGCGGATCGTTGAGATGCAGCGCGCTGGGGGTAAGGCTGGTGACGCAAGTGAAATTGCGCGCGGCTGGGACACCCTGAAAGTAGGAGCAAAGCTTGCGTGACAGTACGATTGAAACTCTCTGTTCAATATGACGGGACGGCTTATTACGGCTGGCAAATTCAGGAGGGTTTACCGAGTGTTCAGGGCCACCTTGCCCATGCCTTGCAACAGATTGTGCAGCATGAGGTGAAAATTACCGGTGCAGGCCGCACTGACCGCGGTGTGCATGCTTGGGGACAGGTGTGTCACGTGGATGTGGAGAAAGTGTTGAAACCGATTACGTATGTGGACGGTATGAACCGGTTTCTGCCCCATGATATTCGGGTAACCCATGCTGAGATTGTGGATGAGACGTTCCATGCACGGTTTAGTGCCACGGCGCGGCATTATGTCTTCCGGCTTTGGAATGGGCGGCAGTTGCGGCCTGACTTGCTGGGGCATGTAGGACATGTGATTGGTAAGCTCGACTTTGAGACCATGAAAGCCGCAGTGGACATGATGCCGCTGGGGGTGAGTGATTTTTCCGGCTACCGTGATGCGGACTGCCAGAGCAAAGTGACGCTGTGCAACCTGCATTACCTGCGGCTGGTGAACGTGGGACAGGACGAATGGCAGCTTGAGATCGCCGCCAACCATTTCCTGCACCATATGGTACGGAATATCATGGGGACGTTGATTGAAATTGGGCAGGGAAAACGGCCGGTGACGGGTTTGGTGGACGCCTTGAACGCCGGTGACCGCGCCATGGCCGGTATGACGTTTGATGCCGATGGGCTGTATTTAACCCGAGTAGATTATGCGTAAAAAAGGAGCCTGAGGGCTCCTTTTTCCTACGTAAACCGGCTTTAGCCGGGACGGACCTACTTGGCAGCGGTACCGGAAACGGCAACAGTACCGGAAACGGTGGTGGTGGAGACTTCGGTCTTCACTTCGGTTTTCTTGTCCATTTTGTGGCCGTGGTCGCCAGCGAAAGCCGGAGCAGCGATGACGGTCAGGGCAGCGAGGATAGCGAGGGTCTTCATTGAAGGAGTCCTGTTTCATTTGTTATTAGTTTCTCTGCGCCACAAACTGCGGCGACGGATGGGATAGTGAACCTGTGAATGATACTTGGGAAGTGGGGTGCAGTGGAAGTAAGCAGGTATACCTTGCGGCTGTAAGCATGCTGTAAGCGCTTGAAATCTTAAGCGAGGCGGTACGATGTAAAATATACTGCTGGTATTTAAAAAGAGGCGGAAAGGCGCGTAAAAATGATGTAGAGTAGCTGCAAGTATGGTTGAACATAAGGAGAAACCGCATGCGGATTCTGGTGATTGAAGACGAACGCGCCCTGGCAGGGTTTATTGAACAAACGCTGCGTCAGCACGGCTTTGCCGCCAGTGTGGCAGGTACGCTTGCTGAGGCACGGACGTTGCTGACCCAGCCGTTTGACGCTGTGATTTGTGACCGCCGCCTGCCCGATGGGGATGGGCTTGATTTGGTGAAAGAGCTGCGTGCCGCCGGAAACAACGTGCCGCTGCTGATGCTTACGGCGCTGGGGCTTCCTAAAGAACGAGTCACTGGCCTTGAAGCTGGTGCGGATGATTATCTGCCCAAGCCGTTCAGCCTGTTTGAGCTGCTGGCACGCGTGAAAGCGTTACTGCGCCGCAGTGGCGGGCCAGCTGGCCTGCTGCTGGAGCTGGGTAACGTGCAGTTGGATACGCTGCATGAGACGGTTCAGGTTGCTGGAAAGACTGTAGCGCTGGGTAAGCGCGAAGTGGTGCTGCTGCGCCACTTGTTGCAGCGGGCTGGGCAAGTTGTGGGTAAAGACGTGCTGGAGCAGGCGCTTTACGGGGATACCGATGAAAAAAGCCGCACGGCGCTGGAAGTGGCGATTCACCGCCTGCGCAAGTTGCTGACCCAAGTGGAAGCCAGTGTGACCGTAGTGACCGTGCGCGGGATTGGTTACCTGCTTGAAGACATGGCCGCCCAAGATAAATAAGAGCTTATACGTAATTTTATGAAAACCGCGATGGGCGACAGCTTACTGGGTGGATTGGTGCTACGTCTTGCCGTAGTGCTGGCCGTGGTGATGGGAGTGGTGTTCTGGCAGATTGAGCGCACGCTAGACCGCACCGGAGACATGGCCCAAGACGAGCTGCTGCGCCGCCAGGCCGCGGAGATTGTGAACAGCCTGAGTATTTCCACCAGCGGGCGTGGAAAAAATGCGGTGAATAAGTTGCGTGTCAATTTAAGCCCGCAAAGTGCGGCGGCTTATTTAGAACGTGGCCAAGGCTACGTGTATTATGTGCAGGACAGCAATGGCCAGATGCTGGCACAGAGCGACCCCTTGGCCAGTGTGTGGGTTCAGCCCGCACTGAGTGCACGCCCGACGGTGCCGACGATGCTGAGCACCGAAGCGCGTGACGGTGAGAGCAGTGCGCTGTTCCTTCTGGTTCAGCCAGTGATGATTCCCGGTGGGCCGCTGTATGTGATTGTGGGGCAGTACCGGACCATTGACGATATGCTGCTGCAAAGTGCCAAGAGCGGCCTGATGCCCGGGTTGCTGATGGTACTGGGGCCGTTGTTCATTGTAGCGTTGCTGGCAGCCGTGGCCTTGGTACGGCAGGGCCTGAGCCCCCTGCGGCAGTTGGCCAAGACCATGGGGCAAGTGGGTAAGCAAGTGCGCATGGGCCATGAAGGCAAAGTGGGCATGGAGAACGTGCCGCGCGAGGTACGGCCGGTGGTGAATGCCTTCAACGAGGTTCTGGCCGATTTTGAGAAGAGTTTGACGGCCCAGCAGGCGTTGACCGCTGATACGGCCCACCAGTTGAAAACCCCGCTGGCGGTGATGCAGGCCCGACTTGAGCAACTGGAAGACTTTAAAGGCCGCAAAGAGCTGGAACGTGACGTACTGCGCATGAACCGGCTGGTGCGGCAGCTGCTGCACTATGCGGTGCTAAGCCAGCATCCGGCGAGCCTTTCCAAGCAGGACCTTGTGGCCGAAGTACGTGACGTGGTGGGGGGAATGGTGCCACTGGCGCGGCAGGCTGGAGTTGACCTGCGCTTTATGGCCCCCGACAGCCCAGTGATGGTGGATATGGACCCGTTACAGGTCGCGGAAGCGGTTGGCAACCTTGTGGACAATGCCATCCGGCACTCCCCCAAGAAAGGTATTGTGGAAGTGGAAGTTGATGAGGCTGGGACTGTGCAAGTGCGCGACCGTGGGCCGGGGATACCGGTGGCCGAGCAGGCGATGGTGTTTACGCGTTTCTGGCAGGGGCCGACCAACCAGAGCGGCGAGAGTGCCCATGGTGGCGCGGGACTTGGGCTGGCGGTTGTGGCCGAAATTATGCGCCAGCATAATGGTAAGGCGGATGTGAGCGCGCGCGATGGAGGTGGGAGTGTGTTCAGTTTGGCGTTTAGTAAGTAGGCGCGAGCTAGAGGATTCCCATACTTAAGTTTTTCAGAGGGGTTGCAAGCCCCCTTTGATGTTTGTTAGATGAAGGTACGTGACCCGTTTTTGCTTCTAGCCCTCCCGACCATGGGAAGAAAGGCCAGCTGATGAGTAATGTCATTTCGCTTTCTTCGCGCAGGCGTCATTCAACCGCAAATGCATATTTTGACGGGCGCAACGCCGCCCGAGAGATGTACCTGCCCGACCTTCAAACCAAGATGAGCCCGGCGTGGGCAAAGAAGGAGCGTTTCATCCACACTTCTTATAGCTGCCCCGTGGAAGACCCTTTGCACCGGCTGGCGTGCCTGCCGGATTACCGCCGTGGTGTGCTTGATGTGCTTGGTACAGAACTACCGCGCTTGCATATGTTCATGCTGGGCCCTGAATGGACTGAGCGGATTGAGATTGTGGTTTGCTTCTCCCGATTTGAAGCATGGAGCATGCGGATGGTGCTGGCTTGGATTGATGCCCCTTTCTGGCGGCCTAAGCCATCTGCATAAAAATGCCCTCCCCGTTGGGGAGGGCGATTTTGCGTTGAGACAAGGCTAGCCGAGGAGTTTTTTGACGGCAGCGCCGATTTCACTCGGGCTTTGCACCATAGTGACGCCTGCGGCTTTGAGGGCCTTGATTTTGGCTTCGGCGGTGTCGTCTCCGCCAGAGATAATTGCACCGGCGTGGCCCATACGCTTGCCCTTGGGCGCGGTGGCGCCGGCGATGAAGCCGACGACGGGCTTGGTGACGGCCGACTTGATGTAGTCGGCGGCTTCGATTTCAGCTTGGCCGCCGATTTCACCAATCATGACGATGGCTTGAGTTTGGGGGTCGGCTTCAAACGCGGATAGCACGCTGATGAAGTTGGTGCCGTGGACGGGGTCCCCGCCGATTCCCACGCAGGTGGACTGGCCGAGGCCGACGTCCGTGGTTTGCTTCACGGCTTCATAGGTGAGTGTGCCGGATTTGGAGACGATGCCGACATTGCCCTTTTTGTGGATGTGGGCAGGCATGATGCCGATTTTGCAGCCCTTGCCTTCGCCGGGGGTAATGACACCGGGGCAGTTGGGGCCGACGAGGCGCATGGTGCATTTGGGGTCCAGCAGTTTGCGTTTGACCTTGACCATGTCCAGCACCGGAATGCCTTCGGTGATGCAGATGCAGATACGGATACCGGCGGCTTCGGCTTCCAAGATCGCGTCCGCAGCGAACGGCGGTGGGACGTAGATGACGGAGGCTTCGGCGCCGGTCATTTCCACAGCTTCCTTGACTGTATTGAAGACGGGGAGGCCGAGGTGGGTAGTGCCGCCCTTGCCGGGGGTGACGCCGCCGACGTAGTTGGTGCCGTACTTCAGGCCTTGCTCGGTGTGGAAGGTACCGTTTTTACCGGTGATGCCTTGGGTGATGACTTTGGTGTCTTCGGTGATGAAAATAGACATGGGTTTGACTTTCTTACTGATTGGAAAGGGTTGGGGAAATGTTGATGGGTGCGGTGAGGTTGATGCCCTGGCCTGCCATGAGGGTTTCGAGCTCCGCAGTGCTTTCGGCGGCATGGGAGGTGAAGTAGGCCGCCATGAATAAGGACAGCATACCCACTACCCAGCCGAGAACCCACGTGGCCAGCGGCACAACGCGAACCCAGCGATGTTTTGTAGCGGTGGAGTTTAGGGTAATGTCTCCATACTTATTGGCTTCCAGTGCCCCTGGCCAGATGAGCAACCCCAGATAGACAAGGCTCTGCACTGAGACAAAGACGGTGAAAGCAGGGAAGAAGCCTTCGAGGCAGAAGTCTGCGACCATCAGGATGAGGCTGTAGAGAATCCACCAGCCTGAAATGTTAAAGTCGTGCAGGCGAAGGATTGTTAGTTTAATGGTGGCAAAGGTAAGGTAGAACATGGGCAGCGACAGCAAGACCATGACAGCGACGAGGATGAGGCTGTTGGAGCCATCTGCCGAGAAGCCCGTTGCTGAGGCAAGTGCAATACCCGCGATGTACACAGCCACGAGAAACAGGGCGTAAATTGCCATGGAAATGCAATTACGGCCCTGATGGTAGAGGTGGTCCGGCTGCGAAAGGCGCGTGTTCCAGCCCAGCACGCCGTTGCCACGGCCGCCGTAGCCAAACATGAAGCCGAGGAGGTTTTTCATGGGTTATGCCTTCAGATTACTTGCCTGCAGCCGGAGCAACCTTGGCCGCAGGAGCCATGGAGGCGGCGTACATTTGCAGCACGACTGGCGCCAGTTGCTGGGCCATTTGGGGAAGCTTAGCCGCAATTGAGGCACCTTCCGGTGACGATGTGAACTCAGCCAGTTTGGCTTGTTCGGCCGGTGTGAACATTTTCTGCCCCATGGCCATAGCCTGCTGCATGATCGTGGCTTGTTGCTGCGGGCTGAGGGCGTTGGCCATTTGGGCAATCATCTGCGGATTTTTCGAGGCTTCGAGCAGGGCTTGTTGGATCATCTGCTGTTGCATTTGCTGCATGGCAGGGTTGGCGGCCATTTGCTTTTGCAGGGCGTTGAGGTCAAAGCCCTGCGCCTGTGCGGCAGGAACCAGTAACCAAGGAACCAAGGCGCCGAGGAGGAGAGTGAGGATTATGTTCATGCTGTGATGATCTATTTAATGGCTGCAACAATTTTAGCAGCGCCGTCGGCGAGGCTGTTCGCGGTGATGATGGGGAGGCCGGATTTCGCGAGGATGTCGTTACCCAGTTCCACGTTGGTACCCTCGAGGCGGACGACCATGGGGACGCTGAGGTTCACGGTTTTGCAGGCGGCAACGATACCGTTGGCGATGATGTCGCACTTCATGATACCGCCGAAGATGTTGATGAGAACACCCTTTACCTGCGGGTCTCCGAGGATAATTTTCAGAGCAGCGGTGACTTTTTCTTCGTCCGCGCCACCGCCGACATCGAGGAAGTTGGCGGGTTCGGAACCGGCGAACTTAATGACGTCCATGGTCGCCATGGCAAGGCCGGCGCCGTTGACCATGCAGCCAATTTCACCTTCTAAGCCAACGTAGTTGAGGTCGTACTTTGCGGCTTCGACTTCGCGGGAGTCCGACTGCGTGGTGTCGTTGAGTTCGGCGATGTCCTTGTGACGGAAGAGGGCGTTGTCATCGAAGCTCACCTTACCGTCCAGCGCCATGACGCCGCCTTGGCCGGTGATAACGAGCGGGTTGATCTCGATCATGGCGCAGTCGAGGTCCGTGTAGGCCTTGGCGAGGTTCATCATGAACTTGATGGCGTTTTTGATTTCATCGCCTTTCAGGCCGAGGGCGAAGGCAATGTTTTGAGCCTGGTAGGGCATGAGACCGAGGGCGGGGTCGATCGTTTCGCGGAAGATTTTTTCGGGGTGCGAATGGGCGACTTCCTCGATTTCCATACCGCCTTCGGTGGAGGCCATGAGGACGAGGCGGCCTTGGCCGCGGTCCAGCGTGATGGCGAGGTAGAGTTCGCGCGCGATATCTACGCCGGATTCAACATAGACTTTATTGACAGGCTGGCCTTTGGCGTCGGTCTGGAAGGTGACCAGATTCTTGCCGATAAGGGCATCGGCGGCTTCGCGCGCGGCGGCGGGAGACTTCACAACCTTAACCCCGCCAGCCTTTCCGCGGCCACCAGCGTGAACCTGCGCCTTGACCACGACAACAGGGGTGCCGAGCTTGGTTGCGGCAGCCTCAGCTTCGGCGCCATTGGCTGCCACAAAGCCTTCCGGCACGGCGACGCCGAATTTGCGGAAGAGTTCCTTGGCTTGATATTCGTGGATGTTCATGTAATTGGCCCCCGTTTGCGGCTGTTATTCGGATTCAGTGAATGAATTGACGACGGGACTTTAGCGCAAATAGGCGGCTTGCGAAAGGCAGCACAGGCGGTGGCAGTGCATACGAATAGGGCAGTTAAGTGGCAGCTTATGACAGCCGCCACCCTTTTTAGGATTACCGACTTCGGATGTCGGACATTAACCTAAAAGCAAACGAGGGCTTGCAGCCCTCGTCGTTACATTTAGCTAACTGTTAGTAGCACCGTGTGACGGTTTTCTGGACCCCGTTTTCCACGTAAGTTTGCTTATTGCAGTTACAGAGGCGGCGCATTTTCTTCACACCGTCCACCAGTGTACTGCTGATGATGCAACGGTCGGAGTCCCCCGTTGCTATCACCGGATTTTTCGGTGCCGTGAGCTTTACTTTACCATTAAGAACGTCTTCCAGTGATGGCAGTGCGGTTGTAATAGCTGTTACGGGATTTACAGGACCAAGGAGTTCATCCGTTTTGGGGTTTCTGGCATCTTCCTGCTTCGTTTGAGCAGATGGAGTTGCCGCATTATCTTTCACGGCCGTGTTTTTGGTTTTTTTATCCTCAAGCTCCTTCGCAGCAGCTACTGTCGGACCCTTTGTAACTTTGTCATCCGTAGCGAGGCCACCAAAATTCTTGTTCGTGACGGACTTGAGGTTTTGACCACTTGTGGCTGGCACACTGCCTTTGAGGGCTTTTTCAAAGTTAGCTGAGCGGGCGGCGTTGGCGGCGTTACCCATTGCGTTGATTTCGCCCATTTTCTGGCGAACTTCCTTGGTGATGGGGTCATAGGTTTTCATGTTTTTGACGGAGTTGATGTCTTTGGATGCTTTACCAGCCGCATCTTTTGTTGACATGCCACCGCGTGCATTCGGGCTGTTTCTGTTACCGGAATAGTCTTTGTCTGAACCTGACCCGCCGCCTGAATAAGAACTTGAGCGACCTCCACCATTGCTTCTTTGATCGCGGTCCGCCTGTGCACGGCTACCTTCATTTGCACCGCCGTAACCATTGTTTGACCCGCGTTGTGAGCCTGAAGAGCTTGACCTCCCGCCACCGCTGCTTTTCTGGCTGCGGTCGGCACTTGCGCGGTCGCCTTCATCCCGGCCACCGTAGCCGCCACCTGATGATTTGCTGCCGCTTGAACTACCGCCACCGTAGCCGCGATCCTTTGATGAGCCAACTTCAGCGTTCACTGGGAATGACATGAGAAGAGAGGAGACAACCATAACCGCGGCGCAAGCCATGGATGTGCAGATAGAGAGCGGGGGAGCTATTTTCATAGTTAAATGATAAGTATCAGGTTTTGTTTTTACAATGTGTATGCGTGGTTTAGCTGATTTGGGGCAGGATTTGTGTGATGTTTGGGATACGGTTTGGCTTCGCTTCATAAAAAAACGGCCCTTGCGGGCCGTTTTGAGTGTTGCGGTTAGACCTTAGTGACTTTGCAAAGTTCCTGAACCGCAGCAATGCTATGGGCGAGCATTTTCTTCTCGGCGGCAGTGAGCTCCACTTCGATAATGCTTTCCACACCCTTGGCACCGATAATGGCGGGGACGCCCACATAGAGCTTTTTGGCGCCATATTCACCGGTGCAGTAGGCTGCGCAGGGCAGGAGGCGCTTTTCATCCCGCAGGTAAGAGGCGGCCATTGCGATAGCGGAGGATGCCGGAGCGTAGTAGGCGGAGCCGGTTTTGAGCAGTGAGACGATTTCGGCACCGCCGTTGGTGGTGCGGGCGATCATCGCGTCGAGATCCTTCTGGGCGAGTTTTTTAGACTTTACGAACTGGGTGACGGGGATACCGGCGATGCTGGTGTAGTTGACCATTGGTACCATGGTGTCCCCGTGGCCGCCGAGAACGAAGGTTTTGATGTCCTTCATGCTGACGCCCAGTTTTTCGCTGAGGAAGAACTGGAAGCGGGAGCTATCGAGGACTCCGGCCATACCGACAACCTTGTTGGGTTTGAAGCCAGTGACCATCTGCATGACGTAGACCATGGCATCCAGTGGGTTGGTGATGACGATAACAAAGCTGTTGGGAGCGTGCTTTTTGATTTCAGCGCCAACTTTTTTGATGATGCCGGTGTTGGTGGCGATGAGGTCGTCTCGGCTCATTCCCGGTTTACGGGCGATACCGGCGGTGACGATGCAGACGTCCGCGCCCTTGATGGCCTTATAGTCGTTACTGCCGGTGATGCTGTAGCTGAAGCCTTCAACGGGGCCGGATTGAGAGAGATCCAGCGCTTTGCCTTGGGGGACGCCTTCGGCGACGTCCACCAGCACGACATCGCCGAGGTTTTTCAGGGCGGCGAGGTGGGCCAGTGTGCCGCCGATGTTACCGGCGCCAATCAGGGCAATTTTGGGGTTGGGCATGGGGTGATTTCCTTTATTTGGCTTTTTTGAGATGTGGCGAGGATAATCCGAATTTCGGGACTTGAGAAGGTCGATTTCAAGTTGCGCACCTTATATGTATACGTTACATAGGTGTTGATGCACCTAGTTATCTCGTTTTATTGGAAAACCTGAGGGTGCTTGGAGGATTTTACATGAATTCTGAAAAGCTTATGTCTGGCACAATGCACAGCGCACTGGCGGCGCAGGGGCAAGCCAACCCGTTGGCAGTGATGGAGGCGGCTCAGTTGCTTTTGGTGGCGGTTGGTTCCTCTGCCACAGTGGAAGACCTGTATCATCAGAAAAAACCCCAATTTGCAGAAGGTAGTGCGCCGACGGCGGACAGCCCACGCGGAAAGCTGATGGATAGCATCCTCCATGCAATGCTCGGGTTAGACGCCCGTAGCACCTTTAAGGTTGCTATGGACGGCTTTGGCCAGCATGCCGGTGGATTGATTATTCTCGATGTGGACAATGACTATAACCACGTGCTTGTGACCAAAGGCGATATTTACAACAAAGGTAAGATTGGGGTGCTTGGCGGACAAGCTAAGGATAGTGACCGGGGAAGCGATTTTTCCGCAGCCATTCGTGAGAACGGCGAGGAAATCGGTCACTTTCCGTTTGACCCTGCGCGGTTGTTTCATCTGGTTGACACAATGGAATGGCGTGAGGTGGATTCCCGCATAGATGCTTATTGGATCCGTGCCGGGTTTTTTGTTTACCTTGCAACATCTGCTGAAGTACTGGCGATGCGTGAGGGCTACAAACTCCATGTTGCACGGACTGGCGGTGACCCTGAAATTGCCGGTTTGAATGTTGTGAAGCGGCGGACCGTACTGGAACTCATCCGGGATGGTCATATGGGCTATTTTGACCAGACGCAGGCCTTTGTGATGACGGCGTTGTGTATTCCCCTACTGGACAAAGCCAAGGCTGCACTGACTGCGATTGGCATTACTGCCCCTGAGCCCAAAATGCTATGGAGTATTGCCAGAGTGCTGGCAACGCCAACCTTTGAGCAGATAACCCAACGCACGGATGTAGCCGACTGGCGACGGGCGCTGGATGTTGACAGCTTTGCATGACGATGACCGAGAGGCAGCCACATGGCTGCCTCTCGGTGTTTTTAGGGATTGGGGTCCCGGATGGTTTTGTAGAGTTGGCCCGGCTGCATATCGGTTCCGGCTGGGAGGTTATTCATTGCACGGAACAGTTCTTCCTGCATCGCACCGACTGGCAGGTGAGCGGCCTGCTGAGCTACGGTTTGGCCGACATCGGCTTTAAACGTGAAAAGCTCAAGCTGTTTGTAGCGTTTTGCCTGACGTTTGGTGAGGAAACTGATGTTCTTGATGATGGACATGAGGTTGTCGTCCTCCCGTTTCAGGGTGTCCTCGTTCGGGTAGACAATGGTAAATACGAGCATTTCATCCACCGTGGCAGGGGCTGACACGGCAAAGATGCGGAAGCGTTTGGACGAATTGAGGTAATGGTAGGTGGCGGTATAGCCGATGCTTTGAGGAGTGACGTAAGCGGCGTCTATAGCTGCGGCTTCGGCGGATTCTGTGTCTTCCTCGGCCGTGAGGTCCGGTTCGGTTGCAGGGACAGTATTAGATACTTCTACGCCGACCATGATGCGTTGGAGGGGGCCGTGCAGGAATGGCAACACCCCTTTGATATAGGTGCCCGGGTTATGGCCAGCCAGCGTTTTCAGCGATGCGATTTGCATATAGGCGCCGCTTTGCGGGTGGGCGACGAGCCACGTACCAAGAGAGTGATATTTACCGCTACCGATATACGCCGTGGTTGTGCCTGCGGGCAAAGGAATGACCACGCGTTGCTGCGGCAGGACGAGTTCATGCAAGCGCGCGATGCCATAACGCCGCGCCGGACCATAAGCCAGACCATTGATGGCGGCCATGTAGCGTTGGCGGCCGAGGTCGGCCTCCGGAGCCAAGACGGGTGGCTCGCCTGTGGCTTTCAGGGCGGCTTGGATGCGGTCTTCCGTGGCGGGGTGGGAGGATTTTAGGGTGTCGAGGAGTGATTTAGGAGCGATTTCGCCGTTGTTAAAGGCGATTTGCTGGCTTTGGAAAAAGCTTTGAGCTTGTAGGGCGGCGCGGCTGGCTGTGACGGAGCTGCGGGGGTCGTATCCAGCCAGTTCCAGATAGCGGCGGGCAAGGGCGTCGGCTTCCGTTTCCTCGCTGCGGTTGTAGGCCATGAGGGTGAGGCCGCCGGCCATGCTGGCGATATCCGACGTCGCGCGAATAGCGCCATAGTTGGCATTCGTGGATTGAGCGACAGAGGCGACAGCGCCGGTGACGAGGGTTTCCGCGATGATTTGCTGTGTAAGCGACTTATTGGTATGGCGGGCGGTGAGGTGGCCGGATTCGTGAGCGATGACGTGGGCGAGTTCCTCTTCTGAACTGATGAAAGGCAGGAAACCGCGGTAAATTTGGATATAGCCTGGTGTGGCTGAGGCGTTGAAGACGTGACTATCCAGCACGTTGCACTGGACCGGTGTGGCGGCGGCTTCGGTGACCGCAAAGACCTTGTTACAGATCTCGCTCACATAACGGGTGGCAGTGGAGGCGGGACGATAGAGGCCGTCCGACTTCAGGAAAAAGTGAGCTGTGGCTTCGCCGACTTCACGCTCCTTTTCTTCCGATACCAGCGAGAAGTTCAAGCCGCCGGTGGCATGATTTCTGGCGCAGGAGGCAAGGCATAACACCAGGATAAGCGAGAGGATTTTCATGCAGTTATGCTAGCAAACGACATGCACCGGCGCTAGGCCGGTGCGTGGGGATTAGGCGGAGGAGTAGTTTGTTGTGCCTAGATGGACATATTGTGGGCGCGCATGGCTGGAGTGGGGTCCACGTGCAGGCGTTCAAAGCCGAGAGTTTTCTTATCCAGACCAAAGGCTGCACCAACGAGCTGGGCGATATTCATTTCCGGCAGGTTGATGGTTTGCCCCATGGCCTTTTCGCTGCGGGACTGGTAGGCGCCGAGGGCGAAGTCGCACAGGGTGCAGGGGCTGACCATGACGTCCGCGCCCGCATTCTTAGCCTGGAGGGAGTGGCCGCCAGACATGTTCAGGAACTCTTTTTCATTGGCCAGCATATAGTGGAAGCCGCAGCATTTGTCCTTGCCGAAGTAGTCCACCGAGGCGCCACCCATGGCGGTAATCAGGGTTTCCATATATTTGGGACCTTGCACAACGCCGCCACGGCCTTCGAAGATTTCGTTCGGGCGCATGGCGTGGCAGCCGTAGAACGGGGCAACTTTCAGGCCACCGAGCGGGTTTTTGAGGTGGGATTGGAGAGTTTCCACGCCGATGTCGTCCACCAGCACCCAGATGAGATGCTTGACGTCGATGGTTCCGTTGTAGGGGCGGACGCCAGCCTTAGTAAGGACTGCATTGATTTTGGCGAGGAGCTCGGGCTCATTCTTGAAGCGATGATTGGCGTAAGAGAAGGTTTGGAGACATGTATTGCAGATAGTGACGATGTCCATGCCCATTTCCTCGGCTTCCGAAAAAATACGTGCGTTGATGGCGAGGGCAGCGGCAAGGTCGTGTTCCTGGAGGTTTCCAGCGCCACAGCAGGTGGCAGCGGGCATGTCGTGCAGACCGATGTTGAGCTGCTCGGAAATAGCTTGGGCTGACCAGTCGGCCTCCTTCTGGATTTGCTTGGCGGCGCAGCCCGGGTAGTAGGCGTAGTTGAATTTGTAGTCTGCTTTATTCTTGAGGCGGGCGTGACCCATATTCGTTATCCTTATTTTCTTAGTGTGCCGTGGATGGCACAATTTTACCGGCAGGGGCCCGTGGTTCAACACGCTGGCCACAGGCTGACATAGCGATAGCCAAACTGAAAACAAGCATAAGTGACAACAGGGATGTGGACGGTTTCATAACCCTACTTTGCGTGGGATTGCAGGATGAGGTCAAGCAGGCTATGAAGGGTTATGAGCGATTTAGAGCAGAAATATACCGAGATGCCACAGGCGGCTGGCCGCTTGGTGGCAGATGTAGCGATTATTGGAGCCGGGCCAAGCGGCCTTTTCATGGTGTTTGAAGCTGGCTTCCTTGGTTACAAGGCTGTTGTGCTTGATGCCCTGCCTCAAGTGGGGGGGCAGCTAGCTGCGCTTTACCCTGAAAAACCGATATATGATGTTCCGGGCCATCCGGCGATTTTGGCAGGTGAACTGGTTGAAAAATTGAAAACCCAGTGCGCGCCCTATGAGCCTACTTATTTATTGGGTGAACCCGTTCTTGACCTGATTGACCAGAATGGAACATTTACCCTGAAAACAGCTAGCCATACTGTTGAAGCCCGTGCGGTTGTGATTGCGGGCGGTGGCGGAATGTTCACCCCCCGTAAGCCCACCCAGCTTAGCAACCTTGCCGAGTTTGAAGCCACTCACAGCGTGCGTTATGCAATTACCCAGAAGCATGAGCTGGCCGGACAGCAAGTTGTTTTGGCTGGTGGCGGGGATAGTGCCGTAGATTGGGCAGTGGAATTGGCCCATATTGCCGGCCACGTACATGTTGTTCACCGCAGGGCGGATTTCCGCGCTGCTGAAGCCACTGTAGCCGAGATGATGCGGTTAGTTGATGCGGGTAAGATTACCCTTCACACCCCCTACCAGCTTCAGGAGCTTAAGGGCACTGACGGCAAGCTTGAGAGCGTTGCATTGGCTGATTTGGATGGGAATATTCGTGAAGTTCAGGCCTCACAATTGGTGTGCTGCTTTGGCCTTGCCCCGAATGTAGGGCCCATGGCTGACTGGGGCTTAGGCTTGGAACGCGGGATTGTTCCCGTTGACCGCACGACTATGATGACCAACCGCAAAGGACTGTTGTGCATTGGTGACATGGCTGGGTATGAAGGCAAAGTGGCCCTTATTTTGACCGGATTTGCTGAAGCCGCTGTAGCGGCCAAAACCTTACAGGCTTTATTGAACCCAGAACGCAAGTTCAAAGTACAATACAGTACCAGCAAGGGTATTCCCGGCCAGCCGGGGGTAGCATAAGCGGTTGTTGTGACCTATATTATGGGCATGAAGAGTTTTTTCAAACATATCTCTATTGTTCTCGTAATATTCGGGCTCTTTGCAAACCGTGTATTTGCTGAGACGAGCACTGGTGCCACGGGTAAAGCCCTTGCTGAAGGGATGTACTGTGATACCAAGTGGTTACTTGAAGGCAATATAGGCCTAATAATTGGGCTTATATTGGTGTTTATGGGTATTTGGTCATTGGTACAAGGTGCCAAAATAATTGCAGCCCTCCCTGTTATCGTTATTGGCTCCTTAGTAACTGCTCTACCCAGCATTATTGAATCAAGCTTCGAGGGTTTGGGGGCGCTATTATCAGAAACAGGTATTAGCACACAAACATTTAACCCTCCCAACTGTGTAGAAAGTGGGATGACTGGAACAGAGAATCAGCCCGGTAAAACTAAGGATGATCTTTCTAACAGCCAAAGTGGTGTGTTTTATCCTGGGCGAGGCAGTTATTATCCAGTGCTTCCTGAAGTAGGCCCAGTTCCTACACCTCGTCCTTCTAACTAGTTAATTAATCATGCATCTGATTACCGGCCTTGGCAACCCTGGTGCAGATTATGCTGAGACACGGCATAATGTTGGATTTATGGTGGTTGAAGCGATTCGGAGAGAATTTGGCTTACCGAATTGGGTGGCCAAGTTTAAAGGGGTGAGCTGCAAGGGGCGAATTGGGCCCCATGATGTTGTTTTGTTGCTTCCTCAAACCTTCATGAACCTTAGCGGTGGCAGTGTGCAGGCTGCGGCTGCGTTTTACAAAATTGCGCCTGCTGATATCCTCGTTATTCATGATGAACTGGATTTGAAGTTGGGTAGCCTAAAGTACAAAATTGGTGGTGGGGATGCTGGGCATAATGGTTTGAAGAGTATTACCCAGTCTCTTGGAACCGCAGATTATGGCCGGTTACGATTTGGAATTGACCGCCCTGCCCTAAAGGCGCAGGTAAGTGATTATGTGCTGCATGCGTTTGGAAAAGATGAGGTTCCAGTCGTTGAGGCGCGGATGGGACATATAGCCAAGGCGATGATTGATATTCTGGATAAACCGATTGCTGCACTTGCCAAATTGGGGGATTCTGCGTAAACCCACTTTATTGTTAGAGAAAGGGTTTTTACGATGGGATTTTCCTGTGGAATTGTTGGGTTGCCTAATGTTGGCAAAAGCACGCTTTTTAATGCGTTAACGCAAACTGCAGCGGCACAGGCGGCGAATTTCCCCTTCTGTACAATTGAACCCAATGTCGGCCGTGTGGCTGTGCCTGATGCTCGTTTGGATGCCTTAGCTGCAATTGTTAAGCCCAATAAAGTTGTGCCTACAAGCCTTGAATTTGTGGATATTGCAGGGCTTGTGGCGGGCGCCAGCAAGGGCGAAGGTTTGGGAAACCAGTTTTTGGCGAATATTCGGGAAACTGAGGCGATTGCCCATGTAGTTCGGTGCTTTGAGGGCGAGGTGACCCATGTTTCCGGTAGTGTGGACCCGATTCGGGACATTGAGGTGATTGAAACCGAGCTTATGCTGGCGGATATGGCCAGTGTGGAGAAGCGTATTGCTTCGGTGGAGAAAAAAGCCAAGAACAATGACAAGGCTAGCATTGATGAAATGGCTATTCTCCAGCCGATTTTAGAGGCCCTACATGCAGGACGGCCGGCACGGAGTGTGGCTGGGGTTGATAGAAGCCACAGTATTTATAAGGCGCTGTTGACCGGGAAGCCTGTTCTGTATGTCGCCAATGTGGGTGAAGACGAAGCGGCGACAGGGAATGCCCTGAGCCAAAAAGTTGAGGCCTACGCACGTGAGCAAGGGGCAAGCTGCGTGGTGATTGCGGCCGAAATTGAAAGCCAGATTGCCCAACTTGATGCAGAGGGGCGGATAGAATTTATGAGCGCGCTGGGGTTGACCGAGCCTGCGCTGAACAAGCTGATTCGGGCCGGTTATGAGCTGTTGGGATTACTTACCTACTTCACCGCAGGTGTGCAGGAAGTACGTGCGTGGACCGTACGTAAGGGCGCTTTGGCACCTGAGGCAGCGGGCGTTATCCATACCGATTTTATCAAGGGATTCATTCGCGCTGAAACGATTGCCTATGACGACTTTATTGCCTGCAAGGGTGAGCAGGGCGCCAAGGAAGCCGGTAAAATGCGCGTGGAAGGTAAGGAATATTTGGTAAAGGATGGCGATTTGCTGAACTTTAGGGTGAATGCTTAGGATACTTGCCATGCGACGGGTGATGATTGTGGGAATGAGTGGAGCTGGAAAAAGCACGCTTTGCCGCGCGATTGCTGATAAGTTTGGATTGGCTCGCTATCACCTTGATAATATCTACCATCTACCAGGTTGGACTGCTCGTCCTGAAGATGAGGTGAGACAGGATTTTGATGATATTGCATCGAGAGAGGCATGGGTTGTTGATGGAAACTATCGGCGTATGAGCGGTGCATTGCAGGAGCGTGCTGATTTTATTGTGTTTTTAGATTCTGGCAGATTTTACAGTATTTTCCAGATACTGAAGCGATTTGCGCTGCATCGTCTAGGAATCAAGAGGCGCGTCGATCTCGCTGCTGGATTTAATGAAAAAATGTCTATCTCGTTTATTATGTGGGTTTGGAAATGGCCTTCCCAGAATAAGCAGCGGTGGCTCACTCAGCTGGCTCCCTATGGAGATAAAGTAAAAATATTTGATAACCGGCGGGATGTGAGAGCATGGCTAGAGAGCCTTTAAACTTTCAGCGGGTAATGATTGTAGGGACCAGCGGGGTTGGGAAGACCACGCTGGCCGGGCATGTTGCGCGGGTAACTGGTTTGCCTGTTGTGCATTTGGATATGCTTGCTTGGCGGGCGGGATGGGTACGGCGCCCAGCTGCGGAATTTGAGCGTGAGCTTGATGATGTGCTGGCGGGTGAACGTTGGATTGTGGATGGCAATTATATTCAGAGCCTGCCGGAGCGGGCTGGACGCGCTGATACGTTGATTCTGATTGATTTGCCTTTGTGGCAGTGCTTGGTGCGTGTTTTTCGGAGGTGGTGGAAAAACCGAGGGCGCGGGCGCCATGACTTGCCAGAAGGGTGTATTGAGCCGCTGCCATGGACGTTTTTGAAGTGGGTATTGAGTGCGCCGCCTAGACACCAGCAAATTTGGCGGGACATTGCTGCCAAGCAGACGGGATTACGGTTTTATCATTTTACAGATGCGCGACAAGTTGCCGATTTTGTGAGAGAGCTAGAAGTTAGTCATTAGAGGTTAGATGAAGATGGTTACCCCCTCCCCTTTGCTGTTAACGCCGGTTGGCGTGGGCTATGAGCTTTTGGACAGCGGCTTTGGCCGCAAGCTTGAAGTACTGGGCGGTGTGCGCACCGACCGGCCAGAACCACAAGCGGTATGGGCGCCGAAGCTGCCGACAAGTGAGTGGCAGAAAGCCCAAGCGATTTTTGCCCCTAAAGCCGGAGATGAAGATGGTGATGGGGGAAACTGGGAGGTTAAGGCCGGCGTACCTGAGAAGTGGCAGGTTACCTATGGCAAAATGCCGTTTTACGGGCGGTTGACGCCGTTCCGGCACCTCGGGTGTTTTCCTGATCAATCCCCGCAGTGGGCGTGGCTGGAAGAGGTGGTTAAGCCGGGAATGAAGGTGTTGAACCTGTTTGGTTATACCGGCGTTGCCAGTATGGTGGCCGCCAAAGCTGGTGCGGAAGTGACCCATGTGGATGCCAGCAAGAAAGCCATCGGCTTCGGGAAAGAGAACGTTGAGCTGGCGGGGTTGAGTGAGGCGAAAATACGTTGGATGCTTGATGATTGTTTGGCCTTTGTGGCACGCGAAGTGCGGCGCGGGAATAAGTATGACGTGATTTTGATGGACCCGCCCAAATATGGCCGTGGGCCTGATGGCGAGCGTTGGGAATTTTTTGGTGGATTACCTGATTTGCTGGCTGATATTGCGAAGATTACCGCACCCCATGGACGGGTATGGATGACGGCTTATGCGCTGCGGATTTCCAGTGTGGCACTGGGAACCATGCTGGCTGAAAGTATGCCCCAAGGTGATGTTGAGATTGGGGAATTTGTGAGCCAAGACAATTTTGGCCGGAGCTTTACCAATAGTATGTGGGCCCGCATTAAGCTTACGGCTTAAAGAGAAGGATTTTCCGATGGCTTATGTTGATTCTATTACCAGTATGACGAACCCGCGTGTGAAGAGCATTATGGCGCTGGCCATGAAAAAGGCGCGCGCGGACAGTGGGCTGTTTGTGGTTGAGGGCTTGCAGCTTGTGGGCTTTGGCGTGGATGCGGGATGGGAGCTGGAGACGCTGGTTTTCCGTGAGGGCGAAAATGCAGACCAGAAAGCTGTGCTGAACCGCGCATTGCAGGCGACAAAATATGCGCTGGCCGTGAACGGGCACATTTTAGAAAAGCTGACGCGCAAGGATAACCCGCAAGGGGTGATTGGTGTGTTTAAACAGCGTACAGTAGCTTTGAAGGATGTGAGTTTAGACGGCGGTGTATGGGTGGTTTTGGAACAGGTGCGTGACCCCGGGAATTTAGGGACGATTATCCGCACGGTGGACGCTGTGGGGGCCAAAGGCGTGATTCTGGTGGGCAATTGCACCGACCCGTGGAGCATGGAGTGCCTGCGGGCGACGATGGGAAGCATTTTCCATGTGCCGGTGGTGGTGTGCAGTGTGGACACCTTCCTGACATGGCAAAAGGCGCAGACAGAGGCTGTTATGGTGGGGACACACCTGAAGGGTGATGTGGATTATAGAGATGTTGCCGCTAAGCGAGGTGACAAAGCTGTTTTGCTGGCGATGGGAACGGAACAGAGTGGGCTTTCCGATACCATGACGGAGGCATGTGACGTGCTGACCAAAATTGCGATGCGCGGTGGGGCTGAGAGCCTGAATTTAGCGATGGCTACAGCGGTTATGTTGTATGAGCTTTTCCGCGACAGACGCTAGATTGAGACTAGAAAAGGGCGCCGCATGGGCGCCCTTTTGATCGGGTTTCAGAGATAGTCCTCGTTTCCGTCCTCGGCAGCTTCATTGAGATAGAGCGTGAGATTTCT
>JAIXZU010000102.1 GCA_027489415.1 Alphaproteobacteria bacterium | reverse complement strand
ATTTGCGCCCGCTTCCCAGCGAAACCAAAGCCCGCTTAAAAAAAATAAAAGGTGAAACTGAAGTTCTGGCGCGGGAGGTTCAAACTTTGGCCGATGATTTGCGGCTTCCTTGGACGTTGCGGCTTAGGGATACGCTGGATGCGGTGCAGGACTGGCTGCTGAGCGACCGTGTGCAGGAGCTGGTTACCAAAATTCGCAAGATGAACGAGGAGCTGGCACGGCTGAAGCCGGTGAGCTACTCCAGCATTTACAAAAAATGATGAGGAGGCCCTGTGAGGGGCCTCCTTTATTAGTGATTTGTGGGGGTGATTGACGGCTGGCAATTTGTATACTATTGATTTCGTGTAAGTGATTTTTTGCTTGGAAACATTCCTAGAGGCCCGTGGAGGGCGCCCGCTGAGCGGGTTTTGGACACCTTGGAGGGTGAGACAATGAGCAATAAAAAGAAGCGTGAAGCGTTGCAGATTGCTGAATCTCAGCATGGGGTGCATGCGATATGGGCCGAGGTGCAGATGGGTTTGCTGGAAAAGCTGCCGGTGAGGTGGATGCTGGCCGGTATTGCCCTGATTGGCTTTCTGGGCGGATTCGTGTTCACGGAAACTTTGGGCGGGCGGTATGACTGGACGTGCGGATTGGTACTGTTATGGGCCGGTTTGCTTGGGTGGCGGCTTTTTGACCAATGGCTCGATAAGCTGCGTGAGGAAATCCTGCTTACGTTGAGTGAATACCTGTTCCGGATGGTGACGAAGGTATCCTTCCATAACCAGACGGCAGACTTCAAAACCGAAATGGTATGGACTGAAGAGTTGAAACAGCAGAAAGAGCTGATAGGGGTTCTTCAGGACGAGTACATGCGAACCTACCACTTGCTGGCTGAACGGTTTCACTTGAAATGGCGTGATGCCACGCCGGAACGAGCCCAGTTGCGCCTGGCGGAGTTTTTGGTGACGCAGGAAATGAACAATTTCCGTTATAACCTTGGACAGCAGGATATGCGCGTGAAAGCGCTGATTGCTGCAGTGACCCCGCCGAGCCAGTTGGCTGTTGTTGCGAAGTAATTGAGAAGGCCCCCTTGCGGGGGCCTTTTTAGTGAACAGTGGACAGTGAACAGTGAACAGGTGGGGGCGGATTATGGGCGTGAAAAAGGCCCCTTTTTGGGGGGGCCTTCTGCATTATTTGGGGTTTTGGGTTTCGGCGCCGGTGACCGGCGGGCCGGCGGGGCGTTGGTAGAGCAGGCCGGCGACGGTGGCGGAGAGTTGCACCATGCTGTCCAGCACCGGTTCGTGAACGAGGTTCTTCGGCATGAAGAGGTGCTTGAACTCCGATTTGCCTTCACGCTGTGGCAGGTTGTGGTGCGTGGCGTAGAGTTCGGCGGAGTCCGCAAACAGGGCGATGCCTTCGAGTTCCTGCGTGTTTTGCGCGTGGGACGTGAACGACAGACCGTAGAGCAGGTGCTGGACGTCGTAGTCGTGCGGGGCGGCGAGGAAGACGAGGGGGAGGTTGTGACGGTCCGCAACGCCTAGGGCCCAGGCGGCCAGATTGGCGAAGGCTGCGGTGATGGAGCTGTTGTCCGTTTCCGTGTTCCAGCCCAGCGCGGTTGGGTGACTGCCCCAGAATTTGAGGGTTTTGGGGTTGGTCATCGGGATTTCCGGTTCCATCGTCTGGAAAAAGATATTGTTGTAGGCGTGGCGGAAGGGGGCGTCCTTCGAGAACACCATGTAGACCGCGCCGATGGACATGCAGGAGCCGGGGACGAAGTTGGGCTTGTTGGTGTCCGCGGCTTCGCAGTCGTAACTGATGAGGATGCATTCCTCGGGGAGAGATTTCAGGGTGGCGGGGATTTGCATGGGGCTTCTCCTTTTCAAAACGTGATGGGAAAGTGTTGCGTATACAACTCTATACATGCGGAAAGGTGAGGCTGGCAAGGGGACATTTGAGGGGCGATAGGCTATAGGTGTTAGGCTATACGCGTTAGGCATCAGGTTTGGAGATTTTTTGTGGCTGAGAAGAAGGTGAAAGTGGCGGCGGTTAAGGCTAAAAAGGTGGCTAAGCCTGTGGCCGCGGCTGCGGCTGTGTATGAGCCGATTCCCCGTGTGATTGCGCCCAGCCCTGTTCCCGCACGCCAAAGCCAGCCTGAGAGCCTGTATGAGCCGCTGACCCACGATGAAACCATTGCCGCTGTATGGCCCGTGGCCGGAGACCGCAGGCGGCCTAGGAGGGGGCACCACCCGATTTACCAGTGGCTGCGGTGGGGGTTTGTGGGGGTGGCGGTGTTTTTGGTGGCCGTGTTGCTGGCGGTGCTGTTTCTGGCCAGTAAATGGCCGACGTTTACCGGGCCTGCCTACCTTGCGCTGATTAATGTGAACATTGTAGCGCTGGTGCTGCTGCTGCTTTACGTGGTGCGGCGCGTGGTGGTGATGATGCTGGACCGCCGTGGCAAGTTGCGCGGCAGCCGCTTGCACTGGCAGGTGGTGGGGATTTTCACGATTTTGGCGGTGGTGCCTTCCCTGTGGATTGGTGGGACAGCAATTTACCTTCTGAACCAGGGGATTGAAAGCTGGTTTGCAACCAAAGTGAGTGTGGCGCTGGAGGGGGGGCGGCAGGTTGCCGAGGGTTACCTGAAAGAGAGTGGGCGTAGCCTGCAAGGTGAAGCCGTGGCGATGAGCCGTGACCCGCTGTGGCAGCTGCCGCCGATGCTTTTGGGCCATGAGACCGTGGGGAACTGGTTGGGCGAGCAGATGAATATCAAGCGCCTTGACGAGCTGGCGCTGGTGGACAGTGACGGGCAGGTGATGGCCAGTGGGACGGGGCTGAAGTTCATGGTGTTGCCGAGTGAGGTGGTGCAGTATTTGCAGAACTCTGGCTTCCAGCCCAATATGGCGGCGCCGGAGGTTTTCCGGCAGGCGGACGGGCGCAGGCTGGTGGCGCTGGTACCGCTGAAAGGCGGCTGGTGGCTGGTGGCGCAGAAGACGCTGAATAACGATATGCTCGACCGGATTAGTGCGACGGCGGCGGCGTATAATGATTATTCCGAAATGATGGAAGAGCGCGGCCGCATACGCTGGGTGGCGACGATGTTCATGCTGCTATTGCTGGGAAGCACGGTGACGGCGGCGGTGTGGGCGGGGATTAGGCTGGCGAATAAGATTGTGAAGCCGGTGACCGAGCTGGTGCATGGCACCAACCGTGTGAGTGCCGGTGACCTGACGGTGCGGTTACAGCCGCGCGATGACGGGGAATTGGGCGTGCTGACGCAGGCCTTCAACCGGATGATTTTGCAGCTGGGGGCCAACCGCGACTTGCTGGAGCGCAAGAACAACGAGCTGGACGAGCGGCGGCGCTTTAATGAAGCCGTGTTAACCGGTGTGACCGCCGGTGTGGTGGCGGTGGATGAAGACGGCATTGTGCGCGTGGCCAACCAGAGTGCGGTGCAGATGCTGAAGCTGACGATTGGTTCCAAACTGGTGAAAAGCGTGCCGGAGTTGGCCGACGTGGTGCAGGACGTGAGCCAAGGCAATGTGATTGGCCGCAGTGTGGTTCAGCGTGAAATGAAAGTGACCGTGGCGGAGGGGGATACGCGTACGCTGCTGGTGCGGTTGGTGCCGCAGGGTTCCCATGCCGTGATGGCGCCGGTGCACCGTGGTGTGGTGCTGACGTTTGACGACATTACGCCGCTGATTGGCGCGCAGAGGCTGGCGGCGTGGCAGGATGTGGCGCGGCGTTTGGCGCATGAGATTAAGAACCCGCTGACGCCGATTCAGTTGAGTGCCGAGCGGTTGAAGCGGCGGTATTTGAAGCAGATCGGGCAGGACCCCGAGTTGTTCGTGCAGCTGTGCGACACGATTGTGCAGCAGAGTGAGGAAATGCGGCGCATGACCAATGAGTTTAGTGACTTTGCGCGGATGCCGCAGGCCCAAATGCAGCCGGAGAACATGATTGAGCTGCTGGATGGGGTTGTGGTGTTGCAGAGGTCTCGGGGTGGGGTGGAGTTCGTGACCGATTACACCGTGGCGATGGCGCCGGTTAAGGTGGACAAAGGGCAGATTCAGCGCGTGTTCACCAACCTGCTGGAGAACGCCTACAACGCCATTGCTGAAAGGGAGGGCACAAATGTGCCACAGGGTAGGGTTGAGATTGTTGCGAAGGAGCAACAAGCTGGTATGCTGACCCTTGAGATACGCGACAACGGACGGGGCCTGCCGGAACACGTTGAGGTTGACACACTATTCGACCCCTACGTGACCACGCGCAAAGGCGGCACCGGACTGGGGTTGGCCATTGTGAAGCGTGTGATGGACGAACACGGTGGCACGGTAAGACTGCTGCGGCGGAAAACCGGCGGAACCACGGTTGAACTGGGGTTCCCGCTGACCGACACAGTGATTGAAGCCGTACCCGACAACCAGATTGCGGCCGCGATAAACAAACCGGCTGACGAGGCACCAAGCCCGGCAGTGGAAGAACAGGAGATTGAACGGCATGAGCCAAAACACAAGCAACGGAAGCCCAAGCAGCGCACCTAGCTACGAACTGCTGATTGTTGACGATGAAGCCGAAGTGCGCACCGCACTGGCTGGAATTTTAGAAGACGATGGCTATAACATCCGTTTTGCGGAAAACGGTGAGCAGTGCTTGCAGGCGATTACCGAGCGCGTGCCCGCGCTGGTGCTGCTGGACATTTGGATGGACGGTATGGACGGCCTTGAAGTGCTGAGCCGCCTGAAGCGCCGCGTGCCCGACCTGCCGGTGATTATGATTTCCGGCCACGGGACGATTGAAACCGCCGTGCAGGCGACCCAGAAGGGGGCGTATGACTTTATTGAGAAGCCGCCATCCGTTGAGCGTTTGCTGCTGACCGTGGGCCGTGCCATTCGGGAAAGCCAATTGCGCCGTGAGAACTACCTGCTGCGCGCCAAGAGCGGTGACGTGCAGGAGTTGCTGGGTGTGAGCAGTGAAATTGCCACCGTACGCCAGACCGTGAAGCAGGTTTCCCCCGGTGAAAGCCGTGTGATGATTAACGGTGAGAGCGGCACAGGTAAGGAAATTGTGGCGCGTTTGATTCACAAAGGCAGCCGCCGCACCGAGCGCCCTTTTGTGCTGCTGGCACCGGGCGCGGTGAGCGAGGGGACGTTTGAGACCGCGCTTTCCACCATTGTGGGCCAAGCCAAGGGCGGTACGCTGTTTTTGGATGAAGTGGCCGACCTGACCGCCGGCATGCAGGCACGCTTGCTGAAATTCCTGCAGGACGGCCTGCTGCCCGACACCAACACCGGTTTGCCGGTTGAGGCGGATGTGCGGGTGATTTCGTCCTCCAACAAAGACCTGAAGCAGTTGGTGGATGCCGGTAAGTTCCGTGCCGACCTGTTTTACCGCCTGAGCGTTGTGCCGGTGCTGATGCCCAGCCTGCGCAGCCGCAGCGTAGACATTCCGACCCTTGTGCAGCACTTCCTGAAAGTGCTGAGCCCCGACGCCCAAGCCATGCCGAAAGTGGCGCCCGCCACCATGGCCGTACTGACCAGCTATGACTGGCCCGGGAACATCCGCCAGCTGAAGAACCTGTGCGAGTGGCTGGTGATTATGCATCCCGGCAAGCTGGTGAACCCCGACATGCTGCCGCCTGAACTGACCAAGGGTGATGCGGTGGGGGGTAACCTGATGGAGTCCGCGGTTTCCATGCCGCTGCGCCAAGCCCGTGAGTTGTTTGAAAAGAACTACCTGACCAGCCAGCTGATGCGCTTTGGCGGCAACGTGAGCCGTACGGCTGACTTTGTGGGGATGGAGCGTTCCGCTTTGCACCGGAAGTTGAAGTCTCTGGGAGTCGACGCTCGGATTGAAGGGCCTTTTTAGTGATCAGTGATCAGTAATCAGTGATCAGGGGCCCGTTGGTTTGACGGGCCTTTTTTAATGAATGAGGATTGAGCGATGGTTGAGCATGTGCGGTTTGACGGGGAGGATGTGAGGGTTCTGACCCTTGTTTATGCCTTTGTGGATGGGCGGGTTTTGACGTTGGAGCGGGCGGCGACGAAGAAATTTTTGCCGGGGTGGTTTGTGGCTCCCGGTGGCAAGGTTGAGGCAGGCGAAGACATTGTGGAGAGCGGGGCGCGAGAGTTTTTTGAGGAGACTGGGATGCGCGTGACGGGGTTGCGGGTGCGGGGGAGTTATACGTACTTCAACACCGATGAGGGGAACCGGTGCGGGGTGATTTATCTGTTAGTTGGGGATGGGGTTGAGGGTGAGTTTCAGAGTGACGTGGAAGACGGAACGTTGCGGTGGTTGACCGTGGAGGAGCTGATGGCCAGTGAGCGGGTGATGCATGACCATAAGGCTTGGATTGGGCGGATATTCACCAGTAATGGCCATTTTGCGTGTGTGGGGAGTTGGCATGCACGGAATAGGAATGTGGTGGGGGATGGGAAGGTGGAGTGGGCTGATTCGGACGGTTACTTTTTGAGTAGGGGCGCGGGCTAAAACGCTCCCTGAGCACTTTTGGGGGAAGCTGAAATACTCGTTTTGTATTCGGCGCTTCCCCCAAAAGCACTCAGGAACCGTTTGTAGCTTGCGCTGGCGGCGGCCTGAGCGATGGCGCTTCGCGCTGGTTTTTGGATAGGATTTAGATGTCGATTTGATTGCCGATTTCTATGACCTGTTTGCGGGGGAGGTGGAAGTAGCTCACTGCGGACTGGGCGAGTTTGTCCAGCAGGATGAAGATGGGCTCCTGGATGGGGTTCAGTGCTTGCTCCGGCGAGGGGACGTAGGTGTGGGTGCTCAGGAAGTAGGAGATAGCCTGCGGGTGTTGGATTTTCAGGCCGTGGTGGGGGAGTTCGTGCGTGAGGAGGTGCGGCACGTTGGGGCGCTCCAGGAACCCATATGTGGCCATGACTGTGGTGATGTTATGCGGGTGGTGGTGCACCGAGAAGCGTTCCGACGCCGGATAGCGTGGGATGCGGGCGCGGGAGATTTTCATGATGATGATTTGGGTGTGCAGCACCGCGTTGTGCGTGAGGTTGTAGATGAGGGCGGGGGGCGCGTGGTTGAGGTCGGATGTTAAAAACACGGCGGTGTGGCGGATGTGGGGGAGGGTGGCGTCCAGCCCGGCGATGAAGTCCTCCAGCGGTGGGGTTTGTTTCTGGACCAGTTGTTTGCTGATGGCGCGGCCTTCCACCCACGTGTACATGATAAAGAAAATAGCGGCGCCGAGGGCGAGCGGGAACCAGCCGCCTGCGGGGAGTTTGTGAAGGTTGGCGCCGAGGTAGAGGCCGTCGATGGTAAGGAAAACTCCGGCGAAAATGCCTGCGTAGAGAGGGTGCCAGCGGTTGCGTTTGGTGAGCACGGTGGTGGCGAGGAGTGTGGTGAGAATCATTGTTCCCGTGACTGCGATACCGTAGGCGGCGGCGAGGTTGGACGAGTTACGGAAGCTGAGCACCAGCAGGATGACGGCCAGAAGCATAAGGCCATTCAGGAAAGGGAGATAGATTTGGCCGGCGTTATGGGGGTTGGTGTATTTGACCTCCATACGCGGCAGATAGCCCAGTTGGATGGCCTGATGGGTGAGGCTGTAGGCACCACTGATGACCGCCTGTGACGCGATGATGGTGGCCAGTGTGGCGAGGATGACCATGGGGATGAGGAGGGCTTCCGGAACCATTAAATAAAACGGGTTGGCGAGGGCGGCGGGTGTGTGGAGAAGCAGGGCGCCCTGGCCGAAGTAATTCAGCATAAGGGCAGGGCCGACGAGGTACAGCCATGCGCGCTGGATGGGGCGGCGGCCGAGGTGGCCCATGTCCGCGTACAGGGCTTCCCCGCCCGTTACCGCCAGCACCACGGCGCCCATGGTGAGGAAGGCCATGAAGGGGTGTTCAACGGCAAAATAGTAAGCGTAAACAGGGTTGAGGGCATGGAGGATGGTGGGGTTAAGAATGATTTGATTCACCCCCATAAGCCCGATCACGCCGAACCAGACGAGCATGATGGGGCCGAAGAATTTGCCCATGGTTTCCGTGCCATAGCGTTGCACTGCGAAAAGGCTGATGAGAATGACCAGCGAAATGGGGATGATATAAGGTGTGAATGTGGGGGTGATGAGTTTGAAGCCTTCCACCGCGCTGAGGACTGAGATGGAGGGGGTGATGAGAGCGTCCCCGTAAAACAAAGCGGCGCCGAGGAGGCCGATGACCAGCACGCGGAAGCGGTGGGCGGGGGTGGCGAATTGGTCCATCGCCAGGGCGGTGAGGGCGAGGATGCCGCCTTCGCCGCGGTTGTCCGCCCTCATGACGATGCCGACGTATTTCACGGTAATGACCAGAATGAGTGACCATGCGATGGCGGCGAGAATGCCGTAGATATTGGTAATGTTTACGGCGAGGCCCGCGGCGTGGAAGGATTCGCGCAGCGCGTAGAGGGGGGAGGTGCCGATATCCCCGAACACGACGCCCAATGCGGCGATAAACATGGCGGTTTTGGTGGTGTGGTGACTGTGGGCGTTGGGTGATGTGTTCATGCACGCAGACTAGCCATGACAGGGAGGTTAGGGAAGGTGGATGTGGTATTTCGGTTGGTTTGCATGGCGTAATTGTCACGCTGGGTGTGCCGGTATGGAGCACTTAACGGGCGAGGCCATGAAGAGGGTTGGTGTTGGGCGGAGAATGCCTTACAATGTGGTTAATAAAAATGCTGACTGGAAAAATCCGGCGGCGCCAATAATAAGAATAATAAAAATGGAGAGACATATTCCATGGCGGTTAAAAAAAGTTTGCAGGCTTCGTTCCTGGCGCATTTGGCAAAAGGCCATGCACCGGTGACTGTGTTCTTGACCAACGGGGTCAAGCTTTCCGGCAGCATTACTTATGTTGACGAAGATGCGATGACGCTGGCACGTGACGGTGTGACGCAGCTGATTTTCAAGCATGCGATTGCCACTGTGATGCCGCAGGATGCATTCAGTATTTATGACCTGATGGGCGGCGGAGAATAAACGATAACTTAATTATGACTATACCGAGGGGGTTTTATGCCAGCGAAAATTGAACGAATGCTGGCTGCCCCCAAGGGCGCCGTGATTGGCGTTGACTTCCCCCGTGGATACGCAGCAAGCCATGACGAAGGGTTGACGCTTGCCCCGAAGGGTGTGCGCACCCTTGAAGAACGTGTTGCCGAGGCGATTAACCTTGCCCAAGCCCTGAATATTGATGTGGTGTACAGCGAAGGCGTGAAGCTGACGAAGATTACGCCTGCCACCTTGATTGGGGGTGGTGTTGTGGAGCGGATTGCCGCCCTTGTTGCCGAGTTGAAGCTTGAAGTGGTGTTTGTGGATGCGCCGCTTTCCCCCCGCCAGCAGCGTGAGCTTGAAGTTGAGCTGAACACCAAGGTGATTGACCGTACGGGCGTCATTTTAGACATTTTTGCGGCGCGGGCGCGGACCAAAGCCGGACAATTGCAGGTTGAAGTGGCGCAATTGGTTTACCAGCAGAGCCGTTTGGTGCGGTTGTGGACCCACCTTGAGCGCCAGCGCGGCGGAACCGGAAAAGCCGGTGGGCCGGGTGAGCGCCAGCTGGACATTGACAAAAGTTTACTGAAAACACGCCTTGCGCGCGTGCGGGCCGAACTGCGGGAAGTGCAGCAGACGCGGGGGCTTCAGCGCATGGCCAGACAAAAAGCGGATGTGCCGACCGTGGCGCTGGTGGGATATACCAACGCTGGGAAAAGTACGTTGTTCAACAAAATGGTGGACGCCGGAACGCTGATGGCCGACGCGCTGTTTGCGACCCTTGACCCGCTGATGCGCAAGCTGGAGCTGCCCGGTGGGCTGGAGGTGGTGCTGGTGGATACGGTTGGGTTTATTGCCGACCTTCCGCACGAGTTGGTGGAGGCTTTCAAGGCCACGCTGGAAGAAGTGGTGATGGCTGACCTGCTGTTGCAGGTGCATGATGTGAGCAACCCTGAAATGGATGCTCAGGCCGCTGATGTAAGGAACGTGCTGGGACAGATTGGGGCGGCGGATAAGCGGACCATTCATGTTTACAACAAGATTGATAAGGCGGACGGGCTGCTGGTGCCGCGTAATGGTGTGGGTGTTTCCGCGATGTCAGGGCAGGGGATTGATACGCTGCTGGAGGCCATAAGAACCCACCTGCAAGCCGGATGGGAAACCGTGACGGTTGAAGTGGCGGCCAGTGACGGCCGCAGGCTGGCGTGGCTGCACGCCCACGGCGATGTTACAGAACAACACCTGGTTGATGAAACATGGACTTTGGTGGTGAAGTTGCGGGCCAGTGACCTAGCCGCTTGGCGCGCTTTAGCTTAGAAATAGTGATCAGTAATAAGTGATCAGTGATCAGAAAAACAAAAATGAATTTTAACTTAGGCCAGAATATTGACGAGGGAGCCGCGGACGCTGTCCGTGTAGCCTTCCGTTGCGCTGGCGAACTGGTTGCCGGTGCGGGGAACGTTGTTGACGGCTTGAACGGGGCCGGACTGGGCGGCGTTCTGGACATAGGTTGTGGTTGCGGTTGCACCGGCACTGGTGGAACGGCTTACGGTGCTGACCGTAACGGAGGGGTTGTAGGCTGCGACGCGGATATCCATGTGCTTAATTTAGCTGCGCGGATTGTATATTACAAGGGTGCTTCATGGTAGCCATGTTGGCGGAATTGGCACAGGTATGGTGGCTGCCATGGGGCCTTATGGGGCTTGGATGTGGCATTATTGTAGCGGGCGGCGGTTGGTGGTGGGCTGAGCGCCAGTTGAAACAGCGCCTGAACGAAGCCGTTGAGACGCGCACGCGCCGGTTGGAAGATGTGAGCCGGAGATTCCGCCTGATGGCCGACAATGCCTATGACTTGATTGCGATTTGTGATGTGGACGGGCGGATGGAGTACCTGAACGCGGCGTTTACGCGTGTGCTGGGGTTTGGCCGCGAAGAATTGCGAGATGTGCGTTTGCCGACGTGGGTTCACCCAAAAAACCGCGAGGAGCTAGGTGAGATTCTGAAAAAAGTGGTAGCGCAGGGCGGCACGGTTGAGGCCAGCGTGAAGTTGCCGCATGTGAGCGGTGGATGGGTGGATGTGGAGCTGGTGGCCAAAGGCCTGCCGGACAGCGACTGGGTGGTGCGCAGTGTGGTGCTGCATGCGCGGGATATTTCCCAGCGCAAGAAAATGCTGGATGAACTGGCGCGCAACGAACAGCGTTTTAAAGACTTTGCGGGCAGCAGTGCCGACTGGTTGTGGGAGACGGATGTGGCGGGGGTCTTCCGTTACGTGAGCCCCGGGGTGACGAATGTGCTGGGGTATGACCCGGAAGAGCTGATTGGCCAGAACCAACTGAACTTGTTGTATGCCAATGAAGAAGACAGTGGCCGCGAGTTGGTGCAGAACCGTGTGGAGCGCCGCCAGCCTTACCGCGAGCTGGAATTCTGGACCAAGAGCAAGAACGGTGACCGCGTGTGCTTGCGGCTTTCGGGGATTCCGGTGTTTGATTCCCAGCAGGAATTTACGGGATACCGTGGTGCGGCCAGCAATGTGACTGCGAGCAAGGTGGAGCGCGAGCATGTGTTCCGGCTGGCGACGACCGACCATTTGACCGGGCTATTAAACGGGGCGCGTGTTAAAGAAGAGCTTGACCGTGCGGTGGTGCTGGCGCGGCGGCATGGAACGAGTGGAGCAGTGCTGTTCATTGACCTTGACCGCTTTAAAGAGGTGAACGACACCCACGGGCATGAGGCGGGTGACCGGATTTTGCTGGGTGTGGCGGAGATTCTGCGCGATAGCGTGCGCAGCACCGATATTGTGGCACGGCGCGGCGGGGACGAGTTTAGTATCATCATGCACAATATCGATGTGGAGAGTGCGGCGCAGAAAGTGCAGCGCATGATTGAGCGCATCAAGGCATTCGGGATTGAATATAATGGCACGCGCCTGACTGTGACGATGAGTGTGGGGATGGTTCAGTATCCGCAGGAAGACAAGGGTGCCGACCACCTGATTAT
>JAIXZU010000142.1 GCA_027489415.1 Alphaproteobacteria bacterium | reverse complement strand
GCGGCGATGAGTGATGTGGCGGTGGGATTGAACAACCATATGGGCAGCCGGTTTACCGAGTGGGAAACAGGGGTGCGTGCCGTGCTGACGGTGTTACAGCGCGAGGGCATGCTGTTTTTAGATAGTAAGACCGCGGCACCGACTGCCACCCGAGCGGCGGCGCGCGGGCTGGAGCTGCCGGTGCTGACGCGCGACGTGTTCCTTGACCATGTGCCGACGGCTGAAGCGGTGAGGGCCGAGTTGAACAAGGCTGCCCTGCTGGCGCGGAAGCGTGGCAGTGCGATTGCGATTGGCCACCCGCTGCCGGTGACACTGGACGTGCTGGCGGATATGCTCTCGCAGATTGTTGAGAGTGGCATTGTGCTTGTGCCGGTTTCGATGCTGGTGAAATAGATGTTCTTGCCTCCCCCGCAAGGAGCGGGGTTGAGGCCAGCCCGTTAATGTGCCAAGGATAGGATATGGTTCAAGATACACCCGCACCGACTGCTACCCGTACGCCGCGCCGGCGTGGCGGCAGCAAGCCCCGTGGTGGTGGCGGTGGTGGTAACCGTGGCGGGCAGCGTAACCGGTTGCGCAGGAACGTGGGCGTGCTGGTGATTAACCGCGAGGGCCTCGTTTTAAGTGGCCTGCGTGCCCATGCCAACGGAGATAAAGCCTGGCAGTTGCCGCAAGGCGGGATTGAAGGCCGTGAACGCCCGATTGTGGCAGCGTACCGCGAGCTGCAGGAAGAGACCGGCCTGCGTGGCGATGAAGTGGAGTTGCTGGGCGAACGCAAAAACTGGATTGATTACTGGCTGCCGAAAGACTGGGTACGGGGACGCCGTTTTGCCGGACAGACGCAGAAGTGGTTCGCGTTCCGTTACCTTGGTGAAGGTTTGCCTGATTTGGCACTGGCCAAGGACCGCGAGTTTGAAGCCCTTGAATGGCTGGAGGCCGGTTGGCTGGAAGACCATGTGATTGACTTCCGGAAAAAAGTGTATGCGCAGGTTTTCGCAGAATTCCGCGAGTTTTTTAAGTAAGTTTGAGGAGGCGAGGGCCTCCTTACCTTTTGCATACTGGATGCAGTATGCGTTTTGGTGGTGATGTTTGTCAGTTCTTACTGACAAGATGGATGGGGGGTGTGTTTTAGAGGGCACAATATTGTGTACATTGTGCAAAATACAATCAACCCGTTGTGGCTAACGGAGGAACGGCGCGGCAAGCAGTTTGTTGTATTCGCGGAAGAGGGGACGGAGGCCGGGGTCTGCCGGTTGCACCGGCAGGGACGTGATGGCGAGGTCTCTGGTATGCATGAGGGCCAACAGGCGGACACGCGGCATGTGATAGGTGCTGGTGATGAGGCCGATGTGATTAAGATTATAGTACCCCGCCCAGGCTTTGAGGCTGGTGATGTTTTCACGCGTGCTTTGGGCTGCGTCATAGACAATATGGTTCTGCTGGGCGGGGGTCAGTGTGGCTTCGGTTTTCGCGAGGATATCCGTCAGGCGCGTGGAGCGGTGGCTGCCACTGATGAGAATTGGGCCGGGAAAGCCGCGTTGCGCTTCGCGCATGGCGGCTTCGACACGGCCGGAGCCGCCGGTGAAGGTGGCGAGGCCGTCGAGGCCGTCCGGCAGGGTGGTGAAAGGTGTGGGGAGAGTCACGACATATAAAGCGAACCCCATGCAATAGGTTGCGGCCATGAGCGACGTGGCGAGCACGGTGCGGCCTTTCCAGCCGAGGCGTGGATGCCGCGGGATGTGAAAGTGGAAATAACGGGTACGGGATTGGGCCACAGCCTGTTTTAACAGGTTTTGAGCGAAGCGGAAAGTTTACATGGCCATCCGCATGGTTATAGTGGTGAGGAAAGAGGGAGGGGATGATGGATTTGAGCCATATACATGAGTGGGAGCAGCAGGCGCAACGGGATGGTGGGAGCGCTGATTGTACGCGACGGGCGTTTGTTTGCGCACCAGCGAAGCTTTGACCGTAAGTTGTTCCCCGGCTGCTGGGATGTGGCTGGAGGGCATGTGGAGGATGGGGAGGGCCTTTATGACGCGTTGTTCCGTGAAGTGCAGGAAGAGACCGGATGGGAGGTGGATGAGGTTTTGGGGCTGGCCAAAGTGTTTGAGTGGCCGAAGGGGGATAAGGTGATGAGGGAATACGATTTTCTGGTGACGGTGAAGGGGCGTGCCGAGCCCCAGTTAGAGGCCGGTAAAGTGTGTGGCATGCGATGGATTGCGGAATATGAGGCTGAAATACTTGATGAAAATTGTGCGGAGGGGGATTATGGGATGCGGCTTATTTTTGAGGCGGGATTCGTGGCCATGCGGAAGCTGGGAATTGCGGTTGCTGATGAAAAAGGCCGGTAAACCGGCCTTTTTCAGGTGAGATGGAGGAGGATTTTGCGGGTGGTGAGGGCCGCGGTGAGCGTGGCAATGGCGGGTAACAGCAGGGGGGAGAAGGCCAGTGTGGCCCAGACGGCAGTGCTTAGATGGTTTCCCAATGTGGGAAGTATAAGGGAAGCGCCGAGTAATATGAGTGCGGCGGAGCCGGTGCCGAGGGCATAGCCGGCGAGGGTGCGTAGGCCGACTTGGGTACAGACGCTGCGCGTGAGGAGGCCGTCCGTCGCGCCCAGTTGCACCAGCAGGTGCAGCGTGCTGCTTTGCGCGTGCAGGCCGGTGCGGGTGGTGAGGGTGATGAGGAGGGTCATTAAAGCCAGCATGGCGACGCCGAGGCCAAGCATGGCGATTTGCAGGCCGCGGACGGCGCCGGAGACCTGCTGGAGCAGGGGCTGGTGATCGTCGATTTCCGCCATCGGGAAGGACTGGCGAATATGTTCGCTGACGGTGCTCATGTGCGCGGGGGTTTCCGGAACTGCGGTGAAGGCGACTTCCAGAACCGTTGGCAACGGCAAGTTGAGAGCCGTACCCGAGACCGAGCCGCCGAGCCACGCCTGCACCTGCTGCTGGCTGACGGGATTGACTGAGGCGACGCCTTGAAGCGTCGGGAGCGAGTCCGCCAATTGAGTGAGTTTAGTGGTATCGGCTTCCGGCGGCAGATAGACGGTGAGGCTATGGCTGCGGCTGAGTTGCCAGTTACCATACAACCCCTGCAGCATGGCGGCGGATGCGCCGCCGAGGGCGATCACCCCGCCGAGCAAGGCGGTGGTGATGACTAGGAGGCGGAAGATACCGGAGGATTTCAGATTCAGGGCGTAGGTCAGCGGATTGGCGCTGAAGGCCTTGAGTTGACGGGGAAGGGACTTAGGCATGGGACGGGGCTTCCGTATCCGTTACGGGTGAGGTTGATTCGGGTTCATCTGGAGATTCGGCGAGGGTGGTTTCGGCTGTGAGATAGCCGTGGTTGAGGTGGATGACCGGGAAGGGGTGGCGGCGGATGAGGTCGGTGTCGTGGGTGGCCAGGATCACTGTGGTGCCGTGCTTATGGAGTTCGGTGAAGAGGTGCATGATGCGGCGGGCCATGGCGTCGTCCACGTTGCCGGTGGGCTCGTCCGCGACTAGAACTTCCGGCTGGCGCACCACGGCGCGGGCGATGGCGGTGCGTTGTTGCTCCCCGCCCGAGAGGTTGGCGGCGAGATTGTCGGTGACGTCGGTCAGGCCGACCCAGGCGAGCATGTCCGTCACTGCCTGATGTTGGGCGGGGGTGAGGGTGCCGTTGCCTTGAATACGGAGCGGGAGCTCGACGTTTTCTCGGACCGTGAGGTGGGGGAGGAGGCGGAAGTCCTGGTATACTACACCGATTTTGCGACGCAGCGTGCTGCGAGTGGCGCGGCTGGCGCTTGTTACCTCGGTGCCACTGATGGTCAGGGTGCCGTGGGTGGGGATGAGGTCGAGGGTCAGGAGCCGGAAGAGTGTGGTTTTACCTGCGCCGGAGGGGCCGGTCAGCCAATGGAAACTGCCCTGCGGCAAGGCGAGGGTGACATTCTGGAGGGCGCTGGTGCCGGGGGTGTATTCATACCCGACATTCTCCAGTGTGAACATTTGTGCTGGTAACATAGGGCGGGAGGATAGCCGGATGCGGCAAACTCGTCTATCTTCCTGTTCATGATGACCGTGAGATGCCCGAACTGTGCGGCAACCTATCAGCTAGATGCAAGCAAACTGGCCAATGGTGGCCGGAAATTGAAGTGCGCCCAGTGCCAGACGGTGTGGATTGCCACCGCTGAGCCGCCCGCCGAGATGCCGCAGCCTGCGGTTGAGGCCGCGCCCGAGGTGGCGGTTACCGAGGCCGCGCCGCAGCCCGAGCCGGCAGCGGACGTGCCGGAGCAGGCCCCTGTTGAAGAACCTGAGGCTGGGTTGCCCGTAGATGAGGATTTGATCCAGCGGACGCCCGGACTGGAAGCGGTGGTGCAGGTTGGTGGCTGGCGGCAATATGTGCGCGGTGGGAATATTTGGCGCAGTGGGGCGCTGGCGATGATTGTGGTGGGGATTGTGGCCGGTGGGGCTGTTGCGTGGCTGAAGTATGGAGCGAACCATACCGCGCCTGATACTATCGAAAGCCATGGTGAGGCGCATGAAGAGGCTAAGCCGCGTGTCAGTGAAGTGGTGCAGCCGCCTGAAGGTGTGGTGCTGCATAATGTGCGGGGCGAAGTTGATGAGATTGACGGGGGACAGGGTGGTGTTTCCCTGACGGTGAGAGGCCTGTTGACCAATACCACCAGTGCTACGGTGGTGGTACCGCCGTTGCGCCTTGAGCTGCTGGGGGCTGATGGTAAAGTGGCCGACATGTGGCCGGTGAGCAATGTCAGCGGAACGATGCTGCCTGCGGCGGAGCAGGCCTGGACCGTGAGCCTTGCGGCGCCAGACATGACCAGCCTGAAAGGCTGGCGCGTGGTGTTTGTGCGCGAATAACCCATTTAGAGCCTTATTGACGTCGCCAAGAGGGAGCGTATACTGACGGTATGAGCACAAAGCTAATCCTTGATTCCCTGATGCAGGCCGATGACGGCCGTGTGGAATGCAAAATGATGGCACCGGACGGTACCGTGGTGCCGGGTATTATTGAACAGAGTTTCTTCCAGGAGTTTGCGACGTCCCCCGTCGAGGTTATCAAGCCCGAAAAGAAGGGGCGGATTGTACGTGACAACCTTGCCTACCTTGAGAAAGTGAGTGACCGCCTGTGGCGCGAGGGGAACCGCGAGCTGGTGATAAAGTAGGGTTCCCGCCACGCTTACTTGAATGTGCTGCATTGGGCGCCGCCTTTAGGGGGCGGCGCCCACGTTTGGGGGTGGTGCGGGGCGCGATTTCTGTTACCTTTGCAGGCATGAGTATATTTGTTCCCGTTCTGGTAATTGGTGCGCTGGCCGGAGCCGCGCTGGCGATGGATACACCTGAGGTTATGGCTCAGAATGTGCCCCAGCGCCTGACCAACCAAGCCACCGCCAGCGTGGTGATGCCGATGCAGGCCAGTGAGACCGTGCCGGGGTTGGGAGCTTACCTGATTGGTGCAATTTCCGACCTGAATGGCAAGCCTGACGTGGCGTTACAGGGCTACCTGCGGGCGCTTTCCGAAGACCCGGACAATATGGAACTGCGCCAGAGAACCTTTGAACTGGCGCTGATGGCCGGTGACGTGCCCAATGCCGTGAGACTGGCGCGGAGTATGCCTGAAATTGAGCAGACAACCATGACCCGCCTTGCGAAAATGGCGGATTATGCCCACGCCGGTAACGGTGACAAAGCCCGCAAGATGGCGCGGGACGTGATGAAGGTTTCGCCGGAGTTGCTGCAGTTCACACTGCTGGAAGCCTACCTTGATTTTGCCAATGGCAAGCCCGTGGCCGACATTGTGAAGAGACTTGAAAGCCAGCCCCAGCCCGGTACGATGAATGGGCGCAGGAATTACCATATTGCACGCCTGTGGTTGAAAGCAGGTGACACACCCAAGGCCCTGACCGCTTTGCAGCTGGCACATGCACAGGAGCCGGGAGCGGTGGGCAGTACCATTCTGCTGGCAGAAACCTTGGCGCGTAACGGACAGGCGGATGCAGCGGCGGCCGTGGTGGAAGCCTTCCGTGCGGAAAACCCTGCGGTGGCGCTGCTGGTGCCGACCGGCCGTGAGATGATGACCGCCACTTTGCCGCCGTTTGCGAGTTCCGTTGATATGGATTTGGCGGCAACGCTTGCTGATTTCGGGCTGTTAGTATGGGCGCAGGGGGCACTGGGCCCAGCGCGGCAGGTGATTAACCTGAGCTTGTGGCTGAACCCACAGGATGTGCATACCCGATACTACGCGGCGATGCTGATGGAAATGGGCAATGATTTGCCCGCTGCTACAGACCTTTATACCAGCCTGATTGACGGCGAGGGCGTTCCGGCACAGGTGAAGCTTGCCGCGCAGATACGGTTGGCGGAAGTGCAGTTCCGCAGTGGGGACGAGGAGACCCCTTGGCGCAGCCTGCGCATGCTAGCACGCGACAACCCGAAGATACCCAGCCTGCAGCGCAGCGTGGCCCAGCTGGCGTTTAACCGTGGCGACTTTAACCAAGCGATTGACAGTTATACAGCGCTGATTGACAGCCTGCCTGCTGCGACACCACAAGAAGCCCGTGCTGAGTTACTGTTTGCCCGTGGTGCCGCGTTTGAACGTGATGGGAACATTACCGCTGCCACCCGCGACTTACAGGAAGCCTTGAAGTTGACGCCGACGAATGCGCAGATCCTGAATTACCTGGGTTATATGTGGGTGGACAAGGATATGCGGATTGATGAGGCGTTTGAGCTGCTGCAGAAAGCCCACCTGCTGGCGCCCGAAGATGGTGCGATTACCGACAGCCTTGGCTGGGCTTATTACAAGCAAGGTGATTATGCCACTGCGATGACGTACCTGGTGATGGCGACCGAGCAGGACCCCGAGAGCCCCGAGATTTATGACCACCTAGGTGATGCCTATGCCAAGCTGGGACGTAAGGACGACGCCAAGCGCGAATGGCAGCGTGCCCTTGACCTGCTGGCAGAAGGCCACGAGCCGCCTTATGACGGCTTTGAGAAGCGTGTAAAGCGTAAGCTTAGATAACCACCGGCATACGACACAAAAAAGGCCCCTTGCGGGGCCCTTTGCTTACCAAGGTTTAGAACTTGACGCGCATGTTGGCGACGTACAGGTCGACATCCTCGAGGCTGCTGCCGGTGCGGTTGGCGTCGAAGTTGCGGTAGAGACCAGCTACGCTGACACCGTTGCCCATGTTGTACTGGGCGCCGACACCCATAGCGGTGAGCTCGTTCTCGGTGAGAACGGTGGTGCCGTAGTGGTTGGACTTGCCGTAGTCTGCGGCGACTTCGAAGGCATCCCAGGCGTAACCGGCCTTGAGGTACCATTGTTCGGGGTCTTCACCGGTGCCGTTGCGGAGATCATCCGTGGTGTAGGCGGCGGTGGCGCCGATACCGCTGCTGTGCAGAGCACTGGCGGAGGCGACGTAACGGGTTTCAACAGCGCGGGTCGCGGTGGTGGCGGTGTCGTTGTTGAATTCAACTGCACCGGCGGCCTTCAGCTTGACGTCAGCAACTTTACCTTCGTAGAGGACTGCTGCTTCGGTGTCTCCGCCTTGGGCGATGCTGGCCTTACCTTGGAACTTACCACCGAGGGCTTCCAGTTTCGGGCTGTCGTAGCGGATGGCGTCCGTGCGCTTGTTGCCGCCGTCGAAGGTCATGCTGTTGATGGTGACACCGGAGAGGGCGCCTGCACCGGTACGGAAGTTCAGGCCACCGCCCATTTTGCGGTAGTCAGCACCGAGGACGTCCTGGGCGCCGACGAGGTCCTGGCTCAGGATGCTGTCGGTTGCCGTAGCGGTTTGGCCGAGGACAACACCACCGAAGTCTCCGGAGAGGCCGACGGAGGCGTGGCGCTCGTCGAAGGCGACGGAGCCGTTAGCTGTGCCGGAGTTGTTGGTGTTCTGGGGAGTTGCGCTGTTACCCGCGGTGCTGTTTTGAACAAACAGGTTAGATGGGTTGGACTGCATTTCCATTTCCAGCAGGACGGAGGCGGTGAGGCCGTTGTCGAGCTTCTGGTCGCCCTTCACGCCGAAACGGGTGGAGGAGAGGTCGTTGTCGTAGATACCGATGTCGGTGTTCTGGCCGTCGTCGGAGGCGACGAGGGACTTGTTGACCTGACCGTACAGTTTAACGTCCACAGCATTGGCGGCGGGGATAGAAACCAGACCGGCAAGCAGGGAAGTTGAGAAGAAGATAAGTTTACGCATTGGGGGATACCTATTGGTTGTTTTTAGATACGTGAGGGGAGCCTAGCTGGTTAATAAATGCACAGATAGGGGGGGCAAATCCATTGGTTCAGGGTGTGTGCCGTGGCCGCTACAGCTGTATGATGTTTAATTTGCATGTGAAATTGATTGATATCATCCGGTTAGGAACTTAACGCAGCGAAACGGCGGAACCGAAACGTGCTGAAGCGATTATTTTGGTACGGAGGCCGGACTGGTTTCCGAAACCATTAAGGGGGAGACAACTATAATGCCTAACCAAAACCAGAACCCAGGTAATTTCGCCAACAACCCGAGCCGCGCGGCTGAAGCCGGCCGCAAGGGAGGCCAAGCCTCCAGCGGGAATTTTGCCAACAACCCGAGCCGTGCCGCCGAGGCGGGACGTAAGGGCGGGCAGGCTTCCAGCGGCAACTTTGCCCATAACCCGAGCCGTGCGGCTGAGGCCGGGCGCAAGGGAGGACAGAACTCTCATGGGAACCGCGACAAGGGCACCGAGAGCACGACCAAGGAAGCTGAGAGTCGTATGGCTCCGCACGAGCAGGCTTTCAGTGCGCCACGGCGCGAGAGACCTGACGCGTACTAGCGTGACCCGCTTACAGACCTAACAGCAGAAAAAGGGCTATATGCCCTTTTTCTGTGTGGTCCGATATCTGATGACTAGGCGTTGTCGAAGGCGGTTTGTGCTTCGAGCCAATCGGCTTCGGCGGCGTCCAGTTCCTTCAGCAGTTTGCCGTGGGAGAACTGGAGTTCTTGCGCGTCCTTGCCGGTGGCGCGGGTGAGGTCGTCCTCCAGCTGGTTTTTCTGGCGGGTAAGGAGAGTGACCCGTTTTTCGGCCTGTTCGGCGGCTTCCCATAACGCGGGATGCTGCTTTTTCTTTTCAGCGAGGGCGGCTTTCTGCTCCTTTTTAGAGGGGCCTTTTTCAGCTTTGTTGCCGCCGCGGCGCTCGTTGCGGCGTTGCTCGATGATATGCTGGCGGTAGGCTTCGAGGTCTCCGTCGAAATCATTGACTTTTCCATCGGCAACCAGCCAGAGGCGGTCGGCGACGCGTTCGATCATGGAGGGGTCGTGGCTGACGATGACAACGGCACCGGTATAGCTGTTCAGAGCCTGGACGAGGGCTTCGCGGGTATCCATATCCAAGTGGTTGGTCGGTTCGTCGAGCAGGAGCAGGTGCGGGGCGTTGTGGGCGATCATCGCGAACAGAAGGCGCGCTTTTTCCCCACCTGAGAGGCTTTTGATGGTGTTGTCCGACAACGGCTTGCTGAAGCCGAAGCGGCCGAGAACGCCGCGGACGTCGGTTTCCGGCTTTTTCATGACGCGCATCATGGCCGAGACGGGTGTGTCGGTGACGTCCAGTTCTTCGGTTTGGTGCTGTGAGAAATAACCGATGCGCAGTTTATTGGAGGTGAGAAGGTCCCCCTTCAGTGGTTCGAGTTTCCCCGCGATGAGTTTGATGAGAGTCGATTTCCCGTTCCCGTTGGCGCCGAGGAGGGCGATGCGGTCGTCCATGTCGATACGTTCGTGGATATTGGTCAGGATCGGTTTACCGGCGGTATAGCCGATATCCGCATGGTTAATGGTGACGATGGGAGGCGAGAGTTCTTCCGGCTGCGGGAAGGTGAACTTGACCGTGCGGTCGGCCATCACGGCATCGACGATGTCCATTTTCTCCAGCGCCTTCATGCGGCTTTGGGCTTGGCGCGCCTTGGATGCCTTGGCTTTGAACCTATCCACAAACGCTTGCATTTTGGCGCGCTGGGCGGTTTGCTTCTCGTGGGCTTTTTGCTGGCCGATGAGTTTTTCGGCGCGTTCCCGTTCGAAGGTGGAATAGTTACCGGTGTAGGCGGTGAGTTTTTTGTTTTCGACATGGATGACGTGGTCGATGCATTTGTCGAGGAGTTCGCGGTCGTGCGAGATAATCATTAATGTTTTTGGGTAGTTGGCGAGATAGTTCTCGAGCCACATGATGGCTTCCAGGTCCAGGTGGTTGGTTGGTTCGTCGAGCAGCAGGAAGTCCGGCTGCTGGAAGAGGGCGGCTGCCAAGGCCACACGCATGCGCCAGCCCCCTGAGAAGGCGGAGATAGGTTGGGTCAGTTGCTCTTCCTTGAAGCCCAGACCGGCGAGAATGGTGGCGGCGCGGGCGGGGGCGGCGTAGGCATCAATTTCTTCGAGGCGGGTGTAGATATCCCCGATTTTGTAGGGGTCCTCTTCGGTTTCGGCCTGTTTGAAGAGGGCGGTGCGCTCGGTGTCCGCGGCGAGGACGATGTCGATCAGCTGGGTGTCGTCGTCGGGGATGTCCTGCTTCACTTCGCCGCGGGTACGGCGTTCGGCGAGCGTGATGGTGCCGGAGTCCAGGTGGAGTTCACCGGTGATGAGCTTGAAAAGGGTGGACTTGCCAGCGCCGTTGGGGCCGACAACGCCGACTTTCCAGTTGTCCTGAACGGCGCAGGTTGCGTTTTCAAGGATTAGGCGACCGCCGATGCGATAGGTGATGTTGGATACTGTTAACACGGCGGTCTCCTTAATTAATGGCAGGGGCTAAAACGATGTCGGGATGAGCTTCCTCCTCCTCGTGTACGCTTGTACACGTCGTCGTTATCATCTCATCCGGCCACCGTTTATAGCCTCCTGCGTGCAGTCCCGAGCAACGACCCTGCGGGCCGCACTGCTGCTTGAGGTTGGCTATAAACGATTTATCCTTAGAATGCCAATGGTTTTAAGCTTTACAGGAGTGTGGTAGGAGAGCGGTATGGATATAGCAAGTGTGATTCAGAGTGGCGCGGGCAACCCGTGGGTGTTTTTACCGGCAGCAGTGGCTTTGGGTGCCATACACGGACTTGAGCCCGGACACGCCAAGAGCATGATGGCGGCGTTTGTGGTAGCTGTGCGGGGGACGGTAGCGCAAGCGGTGTTATTGGGCTTGAGTGCGGCGCTTTCCCATAGCCTGATTGTGTGGTTGCTGGCGGTGATTGGCCTGTGGATGGGCGATGCGCTGATTGGTGAGACGGCCGAGCCGTACCTTCATGTGATTGGTGGCGTGATTGTGGTGGGGATGGCGGTGTGGATGGTGATGCGGATTTATGGATTCCGCTTCCATTGGCATATGCATAGCCACGGCCATGGCCATGACCATGATGCCTGCGGCTGTGGGCAAAGCCATGATGGTAAGGCTGAGGCCAAGAAGCTCACCACAGATGGCAAAGTGGTTACGGGGCAGATTATGCTGTTTGGTTTGACGGGCGGCCTGATGCCTTGCCCAGCCAGCATTGCGGTGTTGCTGATTTGTTTGCAATTGAAACAGTTTACGCTGGGGGTGGCAATGGTGGGGGCTTTTAGCCTTGGGCTAGCGCTGACCCTTGTGAGTGTGGGCGTGCTGGCTGCGTGGGGCAGGGGGCATGTGGAGGCGCTTTATGGGGCGCACCGTGCTGACAAGTTAGCGCGTTATTTACCGCTTGGGAGTGCTACCCTGATGTTGGTGTTAGGTGGGATTATGCTGGCCAGTGGGATTAACGGGCTTTAAGGAGCTTTTTCAGGCTTTCGATTGCTGTGGCGTCTGGGTCGTGGGAGTCGAGCATTCCTTGGAAGATGCCGTTGCTGTCAGCCATCAGGATACCGGATGAGTGGGAGACCATGTAATTGGAGGGATCCTGCCCCGGGCTTGGCGGAACTTTGGCAAAATAGACCATAAAGATTTTCGCCATGGCGTTAAGTTGCTCCAGAGAGCCGGTGGCAGCCGTGATTTGCGGATGGAAATTGCTGATGTAGGTTTTGAGTGAGGCGGGCGTGTCACGCTCGGGGTCTACGCTCACGAATACGACGTTCAGTTTAGAGGCGTCCTCACCCAGTGAATTCAGCCAATTTGTGAGTGTGCCCAGCGTGGTGGGGCAGATATCCGGACAATGGGTAAATCCGAAGAAGTAGAGAGTTGGTTTGCCGATGAAGGTTTTTTCCGTGACTGTGATGCCGTCCTGATTGGTCAGTGTGAAGGGTTGATTAAAGCTGGTTTGCGCTGATGACTGCGGGCTGTTTGTAAGGACGTAGAGGTAGCCGGCAAGGGACATGAGGATGACCGTGAGGACCAGGAGGATGGAGAGAAGATATTTCATGGTGCAGAGTATGGCGGCAGGGCTTGTGAATTGGCAAGGGGCAGCGTAGATACATTGTTCAGTAACAAAGAGGAGAGGCATGATGCGATTTCTTGTGATGATGATGGGCGGTTTATTGCCGTTGGCGGCGGTTGCGCATGATTACCAGCTGGGAGACCTGGTGATTGAGCACCCATGGGTGCGGGCGACACCTGCCGGTATGGACATGACGGCCGCTTACCTGACGGTTATAAACCATGGTAAAACCGATGATGCTCTGCAAAGTGCTGATTTTGAAGGTGCGGGACACGTGATGGTTCATACTATCCGTAAGGACAAGGGCGTTGCCACCATGGAGCACATGCCAGATGGTGCCCCGGTGCCCGCAGAAGGGATGCTGACACTGGCGCCTGGTGGTGTTCATTTGATGGTGATGGACCTGAAAGCCCCGTTGAAGGTGGGTGACATGGTGAGTGGCTCCTTGACGTTCAAGAATGCTGGTAAGGTGCCTGTCCAGTTCAAAGTTGAAGCCTTGGGCAGCAAACCTGCTGAGCACCAGCACCACTAAGATTATGACGGCCTGTGGGGACAGGATAGAGAGAGGGATTGACCATGGCACAGACGTATCAGGTTGTTGGGATGCACTGCGGGGCGTGCGTGAGGAAAATTCAGGCGGTTCTGGAGCCGCTTGCCAAGCAGGTGACCGTGACGCTTGCGCCGCCGCAGATTCAGGTAGAGGGAGCTGTGCCGTTTGACCGTTTGAACGCTGCCGTGAAAGGAGTTGGGAGTTATCACTTGAAGCGCCCCTCCAAGGCTCCTGTAGAGCCTTCCCAAGGTGTTTCGAACACGTTGCGGGATAAGGTTGCGACTTTCCGGCCGTTGCTGCTGATAGCCGGTTATATTCTGTTGGGAGCATGCGGGGCGGCAACTGACTTGGTAGCTGGGCAGTTTGACACCATGGTGTTCATGCAGGTCTTCATGGCCGGATTCTTTTTGGTGTTTTCCTTCTTCAAATTCCTTAACTTGCAGGGGTT
>JAIXZU010000041.1 GCA_027489415.1 Alphaproteobacteria bacterium | reverse complement strand
TTCAAATGGCAACCATCTACGCCATTAATTACGGCGTCATCTTGGTATCGGTCATCCTGCTGATGATTCTCGTCATGGAAATCAGCCTCAGAACATATGTTCTCGAAGCAGCTGAAACCAACAAGCAACTCCTCACTGTTCCCTTCACCGGAACAGTCATCATGATCGGCATCCTGGTCAACGCAACCACGCTGCCGTGGATGTTCGGGCCCGAAGCCACGGTGTACCACGCCATCATCTTCGTCGGCGCCAACATCTGTACCCAGCTCCTCCTCACGGTCGGCTGGAAGCACTTCAACCCGCCCACCCCCGTCTAAGCCCCAACCGCCCCCTAAAAAGGGGCGGTTTCGGCATTAAAACGCATAATAACCGCTTGCCATACAACCATTTCCCTCCTATAAGCCCCCTAACCCTTCCGCAAGCCGACGGATGCAGGCCGCATAACGCAAAACCTCGGTAGTTATAAAGCAGACAACATATGTCATCTGAATTTGCCCCATCCAACATCAAAGCGTCCGAGTTCAACGTCGGTGCCGACAAGCTCAAAGCCGCTTTCGATGTAGACTTCGCCAAGCGCCTCGAAGACACCTTCACCAACGAGCACCCCGTAGTAGGTTCCGTGGTCAAAGGTATCGTCCTGAAGGTTGACAGCGAAGCCGTCACACTCGACATCGGCCTGAAATCCGAAGGCCGCATTCCGCTGAAGGAATTTGAAGATTTTGAAACCAGCGCCGTTACGGTAAAAGTTGGCGACATCGTCGATGTCTTCGTCGAATCCCTCGACGACCGCCACTCCGAAGCCCGCCTGTCGCGCGAAAAAGCCCGCCGCGAAGAAGTCCTGAACAGCCTCGAGGCCGCCCACAAGGCGAACGAGACCGTCAAGGGCGTTATCTTCGGTAAGGTCAAAGGCGGCTTCATGGTGGATGTCACCGGAGTCCTCGGCTTCCTCCCCGGCAGCCAGCTGGACGCCAAGCCGATCACCGACGCCACCCCGTTCATGTACATTCCGCTGGAATTCCAGGTCGTGAAGCTGGACCGCAAGCGCAACAACCTCATCGTCAGCCGCCGCGCTGTCACCGATGAAGGCGGCACCGGTTCCCGCGATGAAATCATGGCGGACATGAAGGAAGGCAAAGTGCTCAAGGGTACCGTCAAGAACATCACCGACTACGGCGCGTTCCTGGACCTCGACGGCATCGACGGCCTCCTCCACATCACGGACATCGCCTGGCACCGCATCGGCCACCCGTCTGAAGTTCTGTCCGTCGGCCAGACCGTTGACGTCATCGTCACCCGCTTCGACGAAAAGACCCAGCGCGTCAGCCTCGGCCTCAAGCAACTGCGCGACGACCCCTGGACCAAAGTGGACGCCACCTACCCCATCGGCAGCCGTGTCGAAGGCAAAATCACGAACCTCACGGACTACGGCGCGTTTGTTGAACTCGCCCCCGGTGTCGAAGGTCTCATCCACGTCACCGAAATGTCCTGGACCCGTAAGAACGTCCACCCCTCCAAGGTGGTCAGCACCGGTCAGGTTGTCTCCGTACAGGTTCTGGAAATCGACCGCGAGAAGCGCCGCATTAGCCTCGGCCTGAAGCAAACGCAGGACAACCCATGGGAAGCCTTCACCAAAACCAACGAAGTTGGCAACAAGGTTGAAGGTACCGTCCGCAGCCTCACCGACTTCGGTCTGTTCGTGGCCCTCACGGAAGAAATCGACGGTCTCGTCCACGTCTCCGACCTCTCATGGGACATCTCCGGCGAAGAAGCCCTCCAGTCCTACAAGAAGGGCGATAAGGTTGAAGCCGTCATCCTGGCAATCGACCCCGCCAAGGAACGCGTGGCCCTCGGTATCAAGCAACTCGCCGGCGATCCCTTCGCCCACATCGCGGACACCCGCACCAAGGGCGACGTTGTGAAGGTAACAGTAGTAGACACTGACGCCGACAGCATCACCGTGAGCCTCGACGGCGTGGAAGTGAGCATCAAAGCCCGCGACCTCGGTATCGACAAAGCCGAACAGGACACCAACCGCTACAAGGAAGGCCAAACCATCGACGCCAAGATTACGAACCTCTCCAAGAAGGATCGTAAGCTGGCCCTCTCCGTCCGCGCCCTGCTGCAGGACGAAGAGCGCGCCGCCGTCGCCGAGTACGCCAACCAGTCCGACGAAGGCGAATCCGCCCTCGCCGCGGCCCTGAAGCAAGCCGGTGTCAAAGCCAAGAAGGGCGCAGCTGCTGCCGAAGCCGGCGAAGAAGCCGCTCCCAAGGCCAAGAAAGCAACCAAGAAAGCTGAAGCTGTAGAAGCCGAAGCCACCGAGGAAGCTCCCAAGGCCAAAAAGGCCACCAAGAAGAAGACCGAAGAAGCCGCTGAGTAATCAGCCTTCTCCGGCCCTCTTGGCCAGCCCACAAAAACCGCCCCAACAGGGGCGGTTTTTTGTATGGCGGAACGTCTTGTTAACAAAGCCACTCCAGCGTATACATCAGCTTGTAATTCAGGCACATCCCCCCTTTTCCCAGCCACCGCTGAACACGTCAGGAGACGCCATCATGCCTTCAACTCCCAACCACCCTCTCAATATCAGCCGTAAGAATCCGGTTATCGAACATCAAGGCCAACGCCTCGTCTACATCTCCGAATTCGATGCTATCGGCGGGCCTTTCGAAGAACTCCAGAAACTGCGCGAGGGTAACCCGCACG
>JAIXZU010000092.1 GCA_027489415.1 Alphaproteobacteria bacterium | reverse complement strand
GGATGTTCAAACCGGACCTCCTCCGTGCCATGGAAACCGGTGCCCTCACATCCATCTCCACCCGTATCCTGAAGGAATTCCCGCAGCTCATGCCGCCGGAATCCCCCACCACCTGAACGAAAAAATCCCTTCGGCCCCAAGCCGGAGGGATTTTTGACAAATAAGCTCTGCCCAAGCGCTTCAGGTTTCCGGGCTGTGGCACTCTTCACCCGTAGCGAAGCGGAGAACAAACCGAAGCGTAAAAATCTCATTGTGAGTAAAATTGACCAGCCCCCCCCCAGCGTCAAGCCTTCCCAATATACCTCAGCAAAACCCTCTCTCGTAGCCGTCGCGCCAGCCGGATGGAAACTCCAAAAATCCTATTTTTGGTAAGTTTCCACCGTGCCGGCGCAACCCTCTCGTATCCAAGGCACGTTCCTCATTCACTGCCCCCAGAAAAACGAGAGCCACCGTGCCTCTACAAAGCACTTCCCGTCTTCATCAGTACCCAAAAGCCTATAGCCCATAGCCTAACGCCTAAAGCCTAAGCCTCTCCACCACCGCCGCCATCTCCGCGGGCAAGGGGCTTTCAAACATCATTTCCTCCCCACTTATCGGGTGAACAAACCCCAGTTCCGCCGCATGTAAAAGCTGCCGGTTGGGTATCTCAATATCCGCTAAACCCTTGCCCACCTTGCCCCCACCATAAGTCGGGTCTCCCAGCAACGGGTGGCCAAGGTGTGCCATATGCACGCGTATCTGGTGCGTCCGCCCGGTCTCCAGCATGCACTCCACCATCGCCGCCGCGTCACCGTAGCTCTCCACCACCTTGTAATGCGTTACCGCCGGCTTGCCCTGCCCGTCCGGCAGCACCGCATGCCTCATGCGGTTAAGCGGGTTACGGCCAATATTCGTCGCAATCGTTCCACTCTTGCGCACCGGCACACCCCGCACAATTGCAATATATTTGCGGTGGATATCATGCCTCGCAAACAGCTTCGCCAACCCTCTATGGGCCGCATCATGCTTCGCCACCACCAGCAGCCCACTCGTATCTTTATCAATTCTATGCACAATCCCCGGCCGCGCCAAACCGTTAATCCCACTTAGGCTATCGCCGCAGTGGTGCAGCAACGCCTGCACTAGCGTACCGGTATAGTTACCGGGGGCAGGGTGCACGGTCAGGCCCGCAGGCTTGTCTATCACCAGTAAATCGCTGTCTTCATAAACCACGTTCAGCGGAATATCCTCCGCCACCAGCTCACTCGCCACTGCCGCCGGCACATCCACATCATACACTTCACCCAGCCGCACTTTGCGCGCGGGGTTAGCCTCAAGCTGGCCCGCACGCGTCACATAACCCTCTTTAATCCACCGCTGAACCCCCGCACGGCTGTGCCCGTCACCCATAATTGCGGTCAACCAAACGTCTAGCCGCACGCCTGCGTGGCTTTCATCAATCACAAATTGCTGGATATTCGACATGCCGAAACCTACCACCAAGGCTTTCTAAACTGAACAACAAACACTGAAAACTTAAACACAAAGTTAAATGGCGTCCCCTAGGGGAATCGAACCCCTGTTTTCACCGTGAAAGGGTAACGTCCTAACCGCTAGACGAAGGGGACTTCCACAGAACACGCCGCTTATACGCAAACCTGTGCCGGTGTGCAAGCTTAATTTTCACACAAATTGACAATTAAAAAAGGTTGACGACCCCACACATCCCCCGCTATAACCACGCCGCAATGGAGCGCGGGAATAGCTCAGTGGTAGAGCATCACCTTGCCATGGTGAGGGTCGAGGGTTCGAATCCCTTTTCCCGCTCCAAAGTTTAACTGCAATAATCAGTTAAGTATGTCAGCAGCAAGTCCCCGTCGGGGCTTATTTTTTTGCTTTAAGTTATCATTCTATGGCTTTGTAATGCATTGAAATGTTTAGCTGTGGCTCCATTAAGCTTGCCCCTTACGCCAAATTCCCCTATCCCTAAGCCATGCAACCCGTCATCTATCTTTGCCCCAGCTTCCCCGTGGTCTCGGAAACCTTTGTATCGGACCAAATCGAAGCCCTCGCCGCCTCGGGCACCCCCGTGCGCGTCATCGCCCTTACGCAGGGCAATGCCACCCAGCTCTTTAAAAGCTGGCGCTCCAACCCCACGCGCAGCGCGGCACTTACCATCCTTTACCCCCAAATTTCCATGGCGGTGAAGCTCAAATCCTTGCTCCGCCTCAAACTCCACCTGCTTACCCGCCCCGCTTCGTGGCTTCCCACAGTAAAAATCGCCGCCAAAGCCCCCGGCCTCGCCCTGCAAGCCGCGCAGTTTGCCGCAGGCCTTAACTTCAAACCCCAAACAGGCAGTGTCGTGGTCTGCCATTTCGGCACGGTGGGTGTCGTCGGCAACCTCCTCCGCACCTGGGGTCTGCTCACCATGCCGCAAGTCACGGTGTTCCATGGGTTTGACATCTCCGCCATCCCCCACCTCAAAGGTAGCAACTTCTACACCAGCCTGCTCACCGCCCCCAACCACACCAGCCTCGCCATCACCAATCTCTGGCAAAACCGCCTGAAATCGATGGGGGACACCGCCCCCGCCTACATCCCCCTCGGCGTGCACCTGGAAAACTTCCCCTTCCAGCCGCGCACCATGCCCAAGGGCCGCCCTGTGCGTCTGATAACCGTCGGCCGCCTGATGCAGAAAAAAGGGCAGGCGGATGTCCTCCAAGCCCTCGCCGCCCTCCCGCAAACCCTGTCATGGGAATATCACCTCGTCGGCACCGGCCCTCAGGAGGCCGACCTCCGCACGATGACGGACCTCCTCGGCCTCACCGCCCGCGTACACTTCCACGGCTCGCTCCCGCATCCGGAAACCCGCAAACGCCTCGCGGAATCGGACATCTTCCTTCTCCCCAGCCGCACGGCGGAAAACGGGGACATGGAAGGCCTCCCCGTGGCCATCATGGAAGCCCTCGCCAGCGGCATGCCCACCATCAGCACTGTCCACAGCGGCATTCCGGAGCTCATCACCCACAACCACAGCGGCCTCCTCAGCGACGAAGGGGACATCGAAGCCCTCACGGAAAATATCCGCCTGCTCCTTGAAACTCCGAAACTCTGGCCCACACTAACAGGCAACGCCCGCCGGAAAATCGAGGCCGAGTACAACCTCGCCACCAACCTCGCCACCTTCCGCGAATTCATCATGCAAAAGGCCCGCTAACCATGAGCACTCAACACTCAACACCCAACACTCAACACGCAAAACGGAACGTTTTGGTGACAGGTGGCGCCGGCTACATCGGCAGCCACGCCTGCCAGGCCCTCAAAGCCGCAGGCTACACACCAGTTGTGTTCGACAACTTAACCACCGGCCACCGCAAAGCCGTCCAGTTCGGCCCGCTGGTGGAAGGCGACATCCGGGACGGCGCCGCCCTCAAAGCCGCCATCGAACAATACCAACCCATTGCCGTCATGCACTTCGCCGCCCTGATTGCAGTCGGCGAATCCGTGGAAAAACCGGCGGACTACTACCACGTCAACACCCTCGGCGCGTGGCAAATCCTCAACGCCATCCGCGAAACCAGCGTTGGCGGCCACCTCATTCCCTTCGTCTTTTCCAGCACCGCCGCCGTCTACGGCATCCCCGCCAGCAGCCCGATATCCGAGGACTTCCCCCACCAACCCATCAACCCCTACGGCCAAAGCAAACTGATGGTCGAACACATGCTACTGGACTACGCCCACGCCTACGGCCTCCGAAGCATCGCCCTCCGCTATTTCAACGCCGCCGGCGCGTCGCTGGACAACTCCATCGGCCTCGAAAACCGCAACCCCACCCACCTCATTCCGGTGGCTCTGGAAGCGCTCCTCGGCACCCGCCCCGAACTCCAGATTTTCGGCTCGGACTACCCCACGCCGGACGGCACCGCAGTACGGGACTATATTCATGTTGCGGACCTCGCCACAGCCCACGTCGCCGCCCTAGAACATCTTTTGAAAGCGGACAACTCAACCCCCGCCCACATGGCCCTCAACCTCGGCACAGGGCAGGGGCTCAGCGTGGATGAAATCACCGCCAGCATCGAACGCGTCACTGGCAAGGTTGTCCCAGCCAGCAAACACCCCCGCCGCGCCGGAGACCCTCCCGCTTTAGTCGCCAACAGCACCAAAGCCCAAACCGTTCTGAACTGGAAACCGGAACACTCGGACGTCGAAACCATCGTCCGCACCGCCTACGCCTGGCGCCAAACCCTCAGCTAGGCCGAAGCAATCGTAAAAAAGGCACCCCGCAGGGTGCCTTCTTCATCCGCATCAAGGGCGCAAAGCCCGTACATCCAGCATCGGCCGGGTGGTATCCTTTTCAGGAATCACCTTAGCCAGCTCAGCCCACCATTCCCTCGGCAACGTGCCGCAGAAATCAAGGAGCGTAGGGTCATAAGGTGTCCCAAACAACCCCGGCATCCATGGCTCAGCCACAGGTGCCAGCCATCCGGCGGGGAAAACCGCCATCATGGGGAACTCAGCAAAGCGGAAGTATTGCCGGTGCAGACGCGTTGCCGAAACCTGACGGGTTTTAACCCGCACTTCCGGCAGCTTTATCTTTTTGTTTGTCCGTTTTTCCTCGGCCTTGCGTGCATCCCGAAGGACTTTGCGCTCCGCCGAAGTATGTCGAACAAACACCTTATGCCTCATCACCACCCTCACCACACACAGGCGGTCAGGGTCGTTACGGTGCAGTCCGGCAACCAGCCCCGGCAGTTCACCAATGCGGTCGGGCGTAATGTCCACCACGTCAGCTTTGTGGAAGTTAAGCTCGCGGCCTAACAACCTCTCCAGCCAACGCTTGGCAGGGTGCCTGCGCGCATCGACCGATGACAGGAAGTGTTGCCACTCCATCACCGCCAGCTTGCTGTGGGCAATCGCCGTTTCCAGTTCCACCGTGCGTTTATGGCGCTTGGCAGTTCCTTCTTTAGCAATCACACCCTCGGCCTTTCCTTCGCGCATTAGTGCCCGAAGCTCCGGCGTCACCCGTGGAAGGCCATCAACCTCGCAGGCAAAGTAGCCCATGGGGTTGGTCAGCACTTCTTCCCAAAGCGTGTCGGCATCCATTCCGGCCAGAATCGCTTCCGGCTTCAACTTCGCCACACGCTCACGCCGCTGCCGTACCGTCTTCTGCGCAGGTGTCTCCACCTTCGCAATGTCCGGCCCGTCAACCTCAGGGAAGCCGTCAGTCTCAGCAACCGGTGCCGGAGTCTCCTCCACCACAGGCACATCAACCAGCACCGCCTCCACCGGAGTCTCCTCCGCTGGAGAACCAGCCTCTCTTGCCAACGCTACCCTAAGGTAATCCATCCACGCTGTTCCCGGCCCTTCCGGAAAGTCCTCAGCCCGCACCCGTACAAAAAAGTCCGGTATGCGGCTCAGCAACGCCTCCTTGAACAGTCGCATTTTCCGTGTCGGAATAATAACGCCTGTCAGGGCAATCGGCTTACCGGCTTGGCTGGCCACGGCAATCCCGCAAACACCCGCCGTCATCTGCTCGTTCACATTCTGTTGCCGAATGTTCTTAAGCATCTCATGGCGCATTTCCTTGGGGTTGTCCGAAACCAAACCACTCACGCGCATCAGCTTCTCAACATGCGGCGGTAAACCGAATGTGTCTGAAACCCAGCTCAGTAAAGCCATCAGGCTCTTGTAGTAAGGCATGGTCATGTAGTAACCGAGGTTATCCATGGTGTGCCGCACGCGGTACAAAGGCTCCTGCGGAAACTGTCCCACCATCAGCCCGGAGGCCAATTGCTGATAGGACACCTTCTGCAAGTTGTTCGGGTTCTCAAGAAAACCCAGAACCCGCCGCAAAAACTGGCCGTGTTCATCCATGAAAATCTGCACAGCAGATTCATAAATGTAAACGACCTCGCCAGCGGCTTTGCCAAGCGTCATCTTTGCAGTGAAAGGCTCAACCCCCGTTTTGGTCGGGTAGGCGTCTGTATTGAACAGAAATGACCGCACGTCGTAGTGCAACCATTCGCCATACCCCACATCAAACACCGCCCGTTCCTGTTCAGGAATAACCGGAATGAGGTTGGCACCGTCCCATTCATCCTGCGCCGGAGTCTCCTCCACCACAGGCTCATCAACAGGCTTTTCAATATGCTCAGTACGAAGGAACGGCCTCAAAAAGCCAATCCATTCACCCGGTTCGGTCGGCACACTCGCCCAATCAATGTCCCCAACTTCGTTACTTTTAAGAGCATTACTCCAAAATACCAGCAAATCCTGAATAACACTGTCAGGAACAAAAACATGTTCCAAAAGCAACTCATCAGGTTTGTCCGGCATCTGGCTGGGTATAACAACACCTACCGAGTCATAGTACCTCCGTCTAAGAATACTTTGGATGCCCTCATTCACACCGCCACGTATTTCAGCTGCAGTGTATGGTCGGTTGTCAATCCGGCGCAAAGTACAAAACGCTTTAGTTCCGTCTTTACCTCCAGCTATTACTTGGTCAATAAGGTCATGTCTTAGACCAGAACTTGCCTTTAAAGCCAGAAAGTTCATAAGCGCCACAAAGTCTCCTAAAAAGGCAACCGGCATAATTACTCCAGCTGTCTGTCCTTTCGTGGTCACAATAACTGGCTTCCAGTAAGGCTCAAGCCGAGTAATAACAGCATCAAGTGCTGAAATCAGCTTCATGCGTGCCTGGGCCGGGTTGGGGTAATACTTGGCTGTCTGGGTGCTGAACTTAAAGTAGCTCAGCATCTCAAATACATGCCGCATATACTTGCCCATTCGCTC
>JAIXZU010000116.1 GCA_027489415.1 Alphaproteobacteria bacterium | reverse complement strand
TATGACGATGCCAACCCGCAGGTGATGGCGCTGGTTTCCCCCCTTGAGCCCACTTATTGGGACGAAACCCAGTGGGACAGCGGCCTATGGGACAGCGGTAACAACAGCCTGCCGCTGGTGCGTGACCACGTGGTGGCCGACACCATGAGCTTCGCGGTGGAAAGCGAGACAACTAACGGGCCCTTCACGATTTTCGGGCTTAAACTTTATGGAGTAGCAGAACGATGACACAGAAATATCAGCGCCCCGCCGGGGCTTATGCGGGCGGCAGCGGATTGGCCAACCGCACGAAGTACCAAGATGATGCGACGGCCACGCCGAAGCGTGCGGTGAGCAGTGCCAAGGTGGATGGGGATATTAATTACATTATTGATACCTTAAATATTATTGATGAAGCCAGTGGGGCGCGGGCGAGCATTAATGAGCGCCTTGACGTGAGCCTGAATGCCGACGGCACCCTGAAAACCAGTGTGGCGGGGGCGCTGGATGAATGGATTGTTCACCAAAATGCAGGTGTGATGGCGCGGGTGGATGATTCGACCTTTACCATGGTGGGAGACTGGCGGGGAATTTACCAAGTGAACCGCCGTGTGCGCCTGACCGTGGGTGGGGTGGCGTTGACCGGTGACATTGCGGAGGTAGATTTCAGTGGCGGTGTGACGACCATCACGTGCGTGGATTTGCTGGACAGTAATGAGTTCATTGGTTTGATTGGCAGCACGCCGACACAGGTTGCTTATGGGCCGCTGACGGCCGGTGCGCGCGGAAATGCCCCGCAGCGCATGACCAAAGTGAAGATTCCCGCAGGGTACGATGTGTATGAGTTTGCCGGTGTGGGCAGTGACTTGCTGATGACGCACAATGGTTTGCCGGTTTCCAGTTTGACGCCGAACGGTTTGGCGGGTTTGGCGCCTTTCAGTGTGACCAGTGCCACGCTTGGCACGGATGTAAGTGCGCGGCTGGTGCCGGCTGGTGTGGTTGCGCCGTTTGCCGGAACGACTGCGCCCACAGGGTGGTTGCTGTGTGCGGGGCAGGCGGTAAGCCGCACGGCGAATGCGGCGTTGTTTGCCGCGATTGGGACGGCGTTTGGGGCAGGGGATGGTAGTACGACCTTCAACTTACCCGACATGCGCGGGCGCCTTGCGCTGGGCCTTGATAATATGGGTGGCACCGATGCAGGGCGCCTAAGTGTGGCCAATACGCTGGGGGGCAGTGGTGGTGCCCAGACGAAGAGTGGCAGCACCGCTTCCTATACGCTGACGGTTGCGGATATTCCGGCCCACACGCACGACGTGAATGCGGTTTCCGGGGCGGCTTCGAATAACCCTTCGGGGACATCCATGAACTTTGACAGCGGCACCGGTGGCACCCGCGTGGTGAGCAAAAGTGTTGGTGGGGGCGGGGGGCACAGCCACGCGATTACCAACTTTGACGTGCTGCCGCCTTACTTGCTGCTGAACCATATCATTAAACAATAGAGAGACCTGCGTGTGGTTGAACAGCTGAACCATGGCCATTGGCCGGAGCTTTACCGGCTGATGGTGGCGCGGGGGTTTCCTGATGTGCCGCCACGTTACTGCGATGCGGTACCGTTTTTTGCCAAGGCGACCCTTTACGGGTTGATGGATGGTAGCGAGCTTGCCGCGGGCTTTGTGTTTGGCCACCCCGAAGATGGCGTGGCCTTTTTTGACGTGGTGTGTGCCGCCCGCAAGCAAGGGATGTGGGCCACGCCTGCAGTGCTGCGGAGTTTGTTCCGGGTTGCGTTTTGTAAGATGGGGTTGCGCTGCGTGTGGGTTCAGCCAGAGGGCAAAGTGGCGGTGCGTGCAGCGCTAAAGGCAGGGTTTGTGCCCGCCAGCCGCCTTGACCGCGACAAGCCCGTGCTGGTGATGACGCCCGGGCTTTTGCCGCGGAAATTCCGGTTAACAGAGAATGAAAGGATGAATGATGGGAAGTTTATTTAAGACAAGTACGCCTGCGCCGACACCGCCTGCGCCGCCCGCGAGTGTACGCGACGAGGTGAATGGTGTGGAGCAGGTGCCGGTGACCAATGCGGATGGGAGCATTAGTTATGTTACCCGCGCCATACCGCTGACGGCGGCCCAGCAGGCTGAAAAAGACCAGCTGGATGCAATTGTGAAGGAGAGTTTGGCGGAGATTCAGAAGCTTTCCGCCAGCGATTATGCGCCGGATGAGGCGACGCAGAAGGTGCTGGACCAGTGGAAAGTGGCCCAGAAAGGGTTGCTTACGGAGCAAGTGAGCCAGCGCAGCCAGAGCGAGGAAGAGATGCTGGCCAGACGGGGATTGAGCGACAGCACCACCGCGCAGGCGATGCGCCGCCAGCTGGCGCTGGATGCGCAGAAAAGTGAGCAGGCGATTGGGCTGCAAAGCGAGGAGCTGGCCAACCAAGTGAAAGCCGAGAAGCTGGCGTTGCAGCAGAGCTTGTTCAACCTTGCTTCCAGCCAGACGGATTCCGCAACAGCGCGGACCGCGCAGGCGGCAACCCGTGCGCAGAGCAATGCTGTGGCGCTGAATACGCAGCGGCAGGCGAGTATTTTGGATTATTACGGGGCGCAGGGTTCCGGCTTGTTTGGGAATTCGCTGGCGACTGCGCTGGGGAGTACGCTGGGCCAGAGTGCGGCGAACGGGGTGACGGGCGGTGTGAGCAAGATGCTCGGTAGCCTGTTTTTAAGAGGGTAAGGAGGGATGGAGATGGTTGAGAGTAAGCAAGACGGCCTGAAGGCCGTGCAGGAATGGCAGGAAAAGGATTTTCTGCCGTGGAAGGCTGCGATGGTGGCTTATTTCGACAAGCCTACCCAGCAACAGGCCAAGCTTGAGCAACACGCGGGGGAATTGCAGGCGATTGTGGCGATGCTGATTGAAGGGCGCACCAAACAGGCGTTGCTGGCGTGGAATACGTTGCAGCTTCACCCGAAGTTAAAAGACATACGCCTTGCCAGTGACGGCGAGAGCCTGACGCTGGTGACTATCGACGGGCAGCTGACGGTCGTGAAGCTGGATGACGTGATTGCCGACCTTGCCGCGCTGTTGGGGCAATAAAAAACCGCCCGTGGGCGGTGAGGGGAGAGTTAGTCCGCCTTCGCTTGTTCCAGAAGACGGTTTTTGATGTCTTCGGCGAGTTTGCGGTCCGCGTCCGTGTCCGATTTCTCGTTTGTGATGAGTTCACCGATGAGGGCTTGCCAGTCTTCGTCCTGTGATTGGGGGAAGACGCGTTGGTCCAGGTAAATTTCCCAGAAGAGAGAGACTTCGTTGGAGAGGCGGGGGTCGATAATCGCCTGGCGCTGGTAGCCGAGGATGGCGGTGTCGTGGAGGCTGACTATCACTTGCTTGCGGGTGTGGTAGGCGAGGTTACCACGGTAGCCACGGCCGAGTACGGGGCTGAGCATCTCGTAGATGTCTTCCTCGTTTTGAATGAGGCCGGTTTGGCAGCGGGCGTCCCCCGGGACCAGATAGCCGAAGCGGGTGATGAGGTCCGCTGTGGCGGGGGGGAAGTCAAAGGCGATTTCGTCCCCGTGGCGGGTCAGGAGAATATTGTAACGCTGCGGCGTGAGCGGGTTACCGGCGATGGGTTTGCCGGGGTCTGTCGCGGTGCCGGACGGGGCGGCGGCAGGGGAGGCGGGCGATTTACTACGTGTCATGGACTTAAGTTAGCCTGCTTTGGAGGGCGTATGCAAGGTGAGTGCCTCTTTTTGTGCTCATTTTTGATAAGGATGGAGGAAATGCCTTGGATTTAACGGAATTAATTGAAGAAATGCGGGCGCTGCGGCGCGATGTGCATGGGATTCGGCAGGAAATTGCCCACTACAAGGGGTTTTTAGCGGGGGCGGCGTGGTGCTGCGCCAGCCTTGCCGGTGTGATTGGCTTCGTGTGGGGCCTTGTATTTGCAAATTAGGAAAGACGAAACTATGGGAGCGATTGGATTGGTGCTGCCGGTGATTCAGGCCATTGCCGGTTACATGGCGGAGCGTAAAACGATGGTGGCCGACAAAACCGGACTGAATATTGAGACGGTGAACAGGGTGAGTACCGCCATGACCGACTTGCTGAGCAAGGACGAGCGTGTGGCGGAGGTTATTATGGCCGAAATTGACAAGGCGCGGGCCCATGACATTACGATGGCGGCGGCCAACGCCTTCCCGCTAGTGGCGCTGTTGCGCGGGCTGGTGCGGCCGGTGATTACGCTCACGGCATTTTTCTGGTACGTGTATGCGCGGTGCAGCGGTATGGAACTGAGTGCCGAGGATTATGCGATTGTGGGCGGAATTATGGCCTTCTGGTTCGGTTTACGACCTTTTGAGAAGACCGCTAGTGCCAAGGTTGTGGCGCGTGGAACACCGTTAAGCGGCAGTTAAGCAACACAGCCTGACATACTAGGCGCCTGTTCCGCGTGCAGGTGATAGCTTTTGCCGACCAACTTCCGCTATGTTACATAAAGAACCTGATAAAAATATGCGCGTTGCCGCCCCGCACCGCGCCAATAGACGGAAAAGAGCCCAAGTTGACCATGGCCACCGATACGACACAGACCGCAGACTCGGCTGCCATGGAGGATATTTTGTCCTCCATACGCACCACCATGGCTGAAGAGACTGCCAAAGTGGGCAGCGGAAGTGCCGACCTGATTGATGCCGCCGCCGAACAGGATGGTGGTGAGGATGATGTGCTGGAACTGAGTGCTTCCGACATGGTAGCCGCGCCTGCCGCCGCAGATGAAATTGACGAGCTGATTGATATTGCTGCGTTTGCCAGCACGGGTGAGGCCAAGGCTTTGGATAGCCAAGCTGCGGCGGCTGTTGCGGCAGATATGCTGGCTGACCCCAGTGCGGCCGCGCCTGAGGGTGCTGATGTTCTTGACGTTGAACCGGTGGCTGCACCCGCAGCACCTGCGGCTGGAGAGGCGGCTGATGAGTTTGACCGGTTGCTTGCTGAGATTTCCCAGGAGCAACAGCAGCAGGTTGCGGCGTCCGAAGTGACTAAACAAGCTTTGATGGCTGAGGAAGAGCCCCTTGGTGCCGAGGCAGTTGCGGAAGAGGTTGTGGAAGAACAGCCTGTGGTGGCAGAAGAGGTTTCTGCCGGACTTGCCGAGGCTGTGGAGGCTGCGGCAGTGGCCCAGATGGCGCCTGCGGCAGGGGCGGCGGCTTCTTTCAGTTTGTCCTCCGTACAGGGGCCGGAAGGGGTGCAGATTGCCTTCCCCGCCGAAGTGTTGGCCATGGCGCTGCGGCCCATGGTGCAGGACTGGCTGAGCAAGAACTTGCCCGGTGTGGTTGAAAAGCTGGTGAAGGAAGAGATTTCCAAGCTGACCCAAAATTAAAAATACGCAAGGTGAGGGGCCTTTTGAGGCCCCTTTTGCCTTGCGCAAATGGCGGGAAATGAGTAGGTTGGGGTGTTTCACGAGAGAGATTATCCGAGGTATTCATGAGCACGCCCCTAGCCACCGCAGCCAGCACCACTGCAGCAGCACCCGAAGGGGGGCTTGCGACACGCTATGATGCGGGAGCGCTGGAGCCGGTGATTGCCGAGCGGTGGGAGCGTATGGAGTGTTTCACACCCAGTATGAGTGGCCAGCCTTATGCCATTATGATGCCACCGCCAAACGTGACGGGGACGCTTCACCTTGGGCATGCCCTTGATAATACCTTGCCGGATATTCTGGTACGCCGTGCGCGGATGCAGGGCAAAAACGCCCTTTACCAGCCCGGCACCGACCATGCCAGCATTGCCGTGCACGTGGTGCTTGAGCGCCAATGGGCCAAAGAGGGCAAGACCCGCTTTGACTTTGGCCGCGAGACCTTCATGGAAAAAGCATGGGAATGGAAAGACCATAGTGCCGGTGTGATTGGCGGGCAGCTGCGGCGGCTGGGTATCAGTTGCGACTGGAAGAACGAGCGTTTCACGATGGACCCCGCTTACAGCGCTGCTGTTGAGCAGGTGTTTGTGGAGCTGCATAAGCGTGGCCTGATTTACCGTGGCCAGCGGTTGGTCAACTGGGACCCCAAAATGCAAACTGCGGTAAGTGACCTTGAGGTTAAGCACAAACAGGTGAACGGCAACCTGTGGCATGTGCGGTATAAGTTTGCGGGTGGTTTCAGCTACAACGGCGAAGATGGGATTGAGATTGCCACGACGCGGCCGGAGACGATTCTGGCTGATGGTGCGATTGCGATTCACCCTGAAGACCCGCGGGCCAAGGATTTGGTTGGTAAGACCGTGATTGTGCCGATTGTTGGCCGTGCCATTGAGATTGTGGCTGACGACATGGTTGACCCTGAATTTGGGAGCGGCATGGTGAAAATTACCGCTGCCCATGACTTTAACGACTTTGCGTTTTATCAGCGGCACAAGGATAGCGTGAACATTCCGCTGATTAACCTGCTGACCAAAGATGCCAAGATGAATGCCAACTGCCCCGAGGCGTACCGTGGTATGGACCGGTTTGCCGCCCGCAAGCAGATTGTGGCTGACCTTGACGCCATGGGGCTGTTGATTGCGACCGAGCCCCATGTTCACAATGTGGGACATGCGGAGCGCGATGATACGATTCTGGAGCCTTACCTGACTTTGCAGTGGTACCTGAAGGGGAAGCCGCTGGCAGAGAAGTGTTTGGCCGCTGTGGATAACGGTGATGTTAAGTTTGTGAACAACCGCGATGAGCGCGTTTACCGCCACTGGCTGGAGAATATTCAGGACTGGTGTATTAGCCGCCAGTTGTGGTGGGGCCACCGGATTCCAGCATGGTTTAAGGATGTTGAAGGAACCAGCGAGCAAGAGATTTATGTGGGTGAGAAGGCCCCCGCTGGCGAGGGATGGGTTCAGGACGAGGATATTCTGGACACATGGTTCAGCAGTGCCTTGTGGCCGTTTGTGACCCAGGGTTGGCCCAATGGTGGAGAGCGGCTGCAGGCATTCTACCCCGGTGAGATTATTATGAACGGGCGCGATATTCTGCCGTTTTGGGATATCCGGATGATGATGATGGGGACGGAGTTGACTGGGAAGTCTCCGTTCAAGACCATTTATACCCACGGGTTAATTCTGGATGAGCATGGCCAGAAGATGAGTAAGAGCAAGGGTAACGTGCTTGACCCGATTGAGCTGATTAACGAGTACGGCACCGATGCCCTGCGCATGACCATGGCCAGCATTGCCAGTGCCGAGGATATGCGTTTTTCCGTGCTGAAAGTTGAACAGAACCGCAATTTCTGTACCAAGCTTTGGAATGCGGCGCGTTTCCTTGGCATGCAGGGCGTTTCCTTCACCGACGATGAAGCCAAGGACTTTGACCTGCGCAAAGTTAAGCACCCCGTTAACTTGTGGATGGTGGGCGAGCTGAAAAGTATGTTCAAGGAGCTTGATAGCTACCTTGACGCCTATGAATTCAACCAAGCGGCGCAGATGGTTTACCACTTCACGTGGGGGACATGGTGCGACTGGTACCTTGAACTGACCAAGCCTTTGCTGGCAGGCCAGATGGGCGATGAGGTAGCGGCTGAGACGAAAGCGGTTATCGGGTGGGGGTTTGATAACCTGCTGCGCGGGCTGAACCCTTTCGTGCCCTTCATTACCGAACACCTGTGGCAGAACCATACGGCGAATGACCGTGCCTTCCTGATTCACCAGCGGTGGCCTAAATATGCCGACTGAGGCACCAGTGCGGCTGCCACCAAGCGCGTGAGGAAGATGATTGATGTGGTTGGGGCCATCCGGCAGGCGCGGACTACGCATAAGCTTTCCCCCAAGACCGAGCTGGCGGTTGAAGTGCGCGGTGCCAGTGCCGAAGACCTTGCCGCCCTGCAAAGTGAGCTGGCTTTGCTGAAAGCCGTGGCTGGGGTTGCGGGGATTTCTCCGCGCGAGGAGCCTGCCAAGACCGGTGAAGCGGCTGCTGTGGTGGATGGTGTGGAGTACATTATGGACCTGAGTGGGCACATTGACCTTGGTGCTGAAAAGGCCCGACTTGAACGTGAGGTTGAAAAGCAGCAGAAGGAAATGGATAAAATTCAAGCCATGCTGGGTAACCCTAACTTTGTGGAGCGTGCGCCGGCTGAGATTCTGGCTACCAATAAAGCACGCTTGGTTGAGCTTGAAGAGAACCTCTCCAAGCTGCGTGCAATGCTGGCAACTGCTTAAGTTTACAAGGGATATGACGATGCTTTTTATTGATTTCCGGCAGCATGTACTGGCTGTTGTACGGCAGGTGCTGGCTGATAAAGGCCTGACTGATGCGGATTACATGAATGTGGCGCTGGAGGCCCCGAAAGAGGAGTCCCATGGTGACCTTGCGACTAATGCCGCGATGGTGTTGGCCAAAAAGGTAGGGATGGCACCCAAGGCGCTGGCAGAGATGCTGCTGGAGGGTTTGAAAGTCCATGAGGCGGTTGAAGCTGTGGAGATTGCCGGACCGGGGTTTATTAATTTTCGGTTAAAGACATCTGCACTCATAGGGCAGGGGGTCGCGGCGACTGCGGCTGGTGGTGCTTACGGCACACTGAAAGCGGCTGATACTCGCAAGGCGATGGTTGAATATGTCAGTATCAACCCGACCGGGCCTATTCACGTGGGGCATGGCCGGAATGCCGTGTTTGGTGATGCGATTGCGAACGTGCTGGAGAAGGCGGGGTTTCCGGTTTGGCGGGAGTATTTGGTTAATGACTCTGGTAACCAGATTAACGTTTTGGTGAGAAGCTTGCATGCCCGTTACATGCAGCTGTTTGGGCATGACGTTGCCGTACCTGATAATGGCTACCCCGGCGAATACCTGATTGAGGTAGCTGAAAAGCTGAAAGCCCGTGATGGCGATAAATGGGTGAGTGAAACTGATGAGCAGGTTTTGCTACGTGAGCTGCGGAGTTTTGCGGTGGAGACCTGCCTTGACCTGATTAAGCAGGATATTCAAACCCTTGGGATTGAGTTTGACCGTTATTTCAGTGAGTTTGCTATGCACCAGACTGACCGTATGGCGGAAGTTGTGGCGATTTTGAGAAACAAGGGCCTTGTTAATGAGGGAACCCTACCGCCGCCGAAAGGTAAGGAAATTGCTGATTACAAGCCGGTTGAGCTGACGTTGTTCAAAGCCACGGAATTTGGATTGGCGGAAGACCAGGCAATTTATAACCGTGCCGGTATGCCGACCTACTTCGGGCAGGATATTGCTTACCACTACGACAAGCTACAGCGCGGTTACGAACTGTTGGTAACCGTGATTGGTATTGACCAGACGGGGGCCTTCAAGCCGCTGGCCAAAGCGATTGAGGCTTTGACCGGACGGGGCGATGTTTACCACCCTGTTGCCTATGAGATGGTGAAGGTTATGCGCAATGGTGAGCCCGTTAAGCTTTCCAAACGTGCTGGTAACATTGTGCTGCTGAGTGACGTGCTGGAAGAGGTGGGGACGGATGCCTTCCGCTTTACCATGCTTACCGTAAAGCCAACGACGACCTTGGTATTTGACCTTGCCCATGCTGTGGCGAAAACCATGGATAACCCCGTATTTTACGTTCAATACGCGCACGCCAGACTGTGTGCCGTTGAGCGCCAGCGTGAGGAGCTGGGCATACCGGCTTTGGATGCTGCCAAGCTTGATGTGGCGACGATGAAAATCAGTGCCGAGGCGCGAAGTGTGCTGAGGGAAATCATGCTATACCCTGCCCTTATTGAGCAGGCGGCGCGTTCGCTGGAACCGCATCGTCTGACATTCTATGCCCAGAGTTTGGCGGCGGCGATTCACCGTTGGTATGCGGCTGAGAAATGGCTGGATTCTGCGGATGTTCGGGCTACGCATGAGCGCCTTGCCGTAGCGTTTGCAGCGCGGACCGTGCTGGCAGATGTTCTGAAGCTGTGTGGCGTAAATGCCCCAACGAGTATGTAATTATCCGGTGCACGTGATGCTGGCTGTTTGAATAGCGGCGGGTATTGGTGCATAAGATAGCTTCATGAGTCATTTTATGGTGCGATGGTTGAAGCTATCCCTTGTGGTAATTGTTGGTTGTGGCTTCTTGGCCATGATGATTTATGCGCTGATTAACCGCGAGGAGATTCGGTCCTCTCAAGTTGAGCCGCCCCTGATTGTGCCCCCAGCCGAGGCATTGAAACGCAGGCCGGACCAGCCCGGCGGTATGCAGATACCTAACCGCGACAAGCTTGTGTTCGACCTTCTGGATAGCAACAACACCACTTTGGGAGAGACTGGCGTGGCTTCTGGTCAGCCAGTTAGTGAGACTGCCCCTGCTAAGGCGGAAGTTGTAAGTGAGACGGTTCCTGCTGTGCAGGCTGTTGAAGTTGCTGAGGAGGTGTCTGTTAGCACGCCTGCCGTTGTGAGCAAGGTTCCTGCGATTGTAAGTATTGCCCAAGTTGCAAAGCCCGTTGAGGTTAAAGTTGAGCCGAAAGCTGTTGAGCCCAAAGTTGAAGCCAAGCCCGAGCCTGTGAAGACAGCGGCCAAGCCTAGTGGTAAATGGGGGGTACAGTTAGCTGCGGTCAATTCCATGGCAGACGGTAATGCACTTGCTGCGAAGGCTGCCAAGGATTTTAGTAGTCTTTCCGTGGCTACGGCTAAAGTTGTGCCTGCGCCTGGTGGTAAGAAATACCGCGTTCAGTTTGTTGGCTTTAAGAGCCGTGAGGACGCTGCCGCTGCCTGTGCCAAGTTGGCTGGTAAGCAAGCATGTTTCCCGGTGGCACCATAATGACAACTATTCGGCCCCTGTTACTTGGTTTGCGTGGCTATGAGCTTGGCGTGGATGAGCGTAAGTTTATTCAAGAGGCTCCGCCACTGGGATTTATTTTGTTTGCCCGCAATATTGATTCAGTTGAGCAGACGCGTGAGCTGTGCCGCGAACTGCATGAGCTTTCCGGATTCAAGCAAGCATTTATTGCTGTAGACCAAGAAGGTGGGCGTGTTCAGCGCGTAAAATTTGGTGGTAAATTGCCGCCTGCGGCCGTTTTAGGAGAGTGGTGGAAGGTTAACCCAGTTGCTGCGCGGGAAGGTGCGTACTTGTTTGGTTTCCTGTTGGCTGCCCAGTTACGCGATGTTGGTGCCAACTGGCTGATGGGACCATTACTGGATGTGGCTAACGAGGCTACACATGCGATTATTGGTAACCGAAGTTTCAGTAGCGACCCGAAAGTGGTTGTTGAGCTTGCAACTGAATATGCCAAAGGTGTGCGAGCCGGCGGGTGCCTTACATGTTTGAAACATGCGCCAGGCCATGGCCGTGCCAAGGAAGATACTCACTTTGAGCTGCCCATTGTGGATGTTAGCCGTGAGGAACTGAATGTTGACCTTGCGCCGTTTAAGGCTATGGCACCGGCTGAAGATTTCCTGATGACGGCCCACATTCGCTACCTTGCGCTTGACCCTGAGTTACCTGCTACCTATTCGGCTAAAACCTTGCGGATGATGCGGGAAGACTGGAATTTCAATGGCCTTATTATGGCGGATGATGTTGGAATGAAGGCGCTTAATGGGAACTATGTGACGCGCGTCCAAAACAGCCTTGATGCTGGATGTGATTTGGCGATTACGGCGTTATCCGTGCTGAGACATGGTATGGCGGGGACGGTTTTTGATGAGGATAATTTTAAGGCTTTAGGCGATTCCAGTCTTCCGCCCCTGAGTAAGCGAGCCACTGACTTCATGGCCCAAATGAGTATACCGGACGAACCTAGTGCCAAGAATGTGAGCGCTGCACGCGAGCGGTTGACCGAACTATGGGCTGACGGGCCTGCTAGTTTGGGGTATCCTCTCGAACTGTGAAGACCCTCATTGTAACCCTGTTCCTACCGACTGGCCTCGTGCTTTCGGCGCTGGCAATTATGATGTGGAGTATCTGGCGGCGCAGGCATGTTGCGTTTGCGGGTTATGCGAATTGGTTGGTTGGTTGGCTTAGCTGTATTTTTGTTCTTGCTTACATAACCGCTACGCCTTGGTTTGGGCTGACGTTATCCAGCATGTTGGTTAATAGCGTTGAGGGACGGGTTCTGGAAGACCCCAGCGATGCTGATGCGATTGTTGTGCTGACGGGTGGCATGTTGAATGCCGGGCCTGTGGGGTGGATACCGAGAGCGGAGGGAATTCATCGTTTGGCTGTGGGGTATGAGTTACAGCGGATGATCAACTTGCGTTTGCCTGTCATAGTGTCCGGTGGTCATACAAAAGGTGTTCAGAACCCGTCTGAGGCCAATGTTACAGCAAGTTTCTTCGCGAGACAGCGTACTGAAGTTACACCGACTGAATTAGAAGAAGTGAGCACTGATACTTATGAAAGTGCCATGCAGCTAGCCCCGGTGCTTACCAAACGGGGCGTACGAAACGTTTTGCTAGTGACGGCGGATGTACACATGTTGCGCGCGCTGGCGACTTTCAGAGCCCGAGGTATTGATGCTATTCCTGCGCCTGCTTTAAGTGTGCCAACAGAGCTTGGTATTCGGACTATTTTACCATCCGCCTACGGGATTACACTGACGAGTGAGGCTATTTATGAAATTTTTGGAATTGTTGGGTATCTTGTCAGTGGTAAGATATCTTGGGGTGATTTAAGTTACAAAGGGTCCTGAAATGCTTGAAAAAATTATTGTTTTATTAGTTGTTGGTGTTGTTGCGATGATGTTCTTTGGAAACAGGTTGCCACAGGTACTTGGTGACTTTGGAAGAGGTTTGCGAGCGTTCAAGGACGGTTTGAATGAAGGTAATGATGGTGATGATGCTGGCTCTGCCAAGCCAGCGGTTTCTAAAAAGATTTCCTCTTCATCCGGTTCTAAAAAATCAAATCGTAAAGTTAAAAAGGCTTAGGCCTTATTAAACATTATGTTTGGTGATATCGGCCTCTCGGAGTTAATTGTCATTTCTGTTGTTGCTGTTGCTGTGACACGGCCTGGTGATTTACCTGTTGTTATGAGGAGATTGGGGCTGATGACAGCTTATGTGCAGAGTTTTATAGGGGGTATCTGGGGCGGTTGGCAGGAGAAGCTTGGATTAATTCAAACCTATCGTCATCCGAATGCTGAACCGTCTGAGAAGGATAAATAATTTGACGCCGGCTGTGATTCGACACCTGCAAGAGCTTAGAACGCGGCTTCTGTGGGCTTTCGCGTTTCTGGGTGTAGCTATGTTGGGGATTTATATCTTCAAAGAAGCACTCTTAGATATCCTTATTATCCCGCTCACTCGAGGGGAATTGGCTCCAGAGGACATTGTGATTTCATCTGTTACAGAGCTTTTTTTTGTTTATTTAAGAATTACAACCTGGGGTGGCCTGTTTTTAACGATGCCCGTATTGTTGTTTCAGATATGGCGTTTTATTGGCCCTGGACTTTACAGTTATGAAAAACGATGGGTAGCCCCTTTATTAATGGCAATGCCTGTCCTTTTCTATACGGGCGGTTTGTTTTCATACTTTGTTGTTTTACCGCTTGCCTTGAATTTCTTTCTGGGATTTAGCCAGCCGGGGCTTACATTGCTGCCTAATGTAAGTGATTACCTTAAAATGTTATTTAATTTTGGATTTGCCTTCGGATTGGCATTTAATATGCCGGTTTTATTAGTATTGATGATAAAAATTGGCATAACTTCAGTTGCTAAATTAAGAGCTTGGCGCCGCTTTGCCATTATTCTTATTTTTATTTTTAGCGCGATTGTTACTCCGCCAGACCCATTTAGCCAGTTGTTCCTCGCTTTACCACTGATTGTGCTTTATGAATTAGCCATCATTGCTGCAGTTTGGATGGGCAGTAAAACGTCTACAAAATCGTCTGATTCATAATTCGTTAGCTTGCTCAAATCACCTGCTCAGCTTAGGATGCTGGCATGTTAGATCGTCGTTTTTTACTTGAAAATCAGGAGCTGGTGCGGGCTAATATCGCGCGGCGTGAGATGAATGTTGATTTTGATCGCTTTGTTGCGCTTGAAAATGAGAGACGTGAGCTTCAACGCAAGCTTGAAGAAGTTCGTGCGCGCGCCAATTCTATTGCCAAAAACCGCGATATGAGTGTTGAAGACAAGCGCGCTGCTGGTACAGCCGCACGTATTGAAGAAAATGAAATTAATGAGCTGTTGCAGCCGCTTGAGGCTGAGGCTCATTCTATCTACCTGACAATTCCGAACCTTACCTTTGAGGGCAGCCCTAATGGTTGTGAGGATGCGAGTGCTGAGATTGACTTTGGCAAAACTCCTAAGCGTGATTTTGGATTTGAGCCCAAGGACCACGTTGCGCTGATGGAAAACCTTAAGATGGTTAATTTAACAGCTGGGGCTAAGGTTTCAGGTAGTGGCTTTTACTTTTTAACTGGGCCTGGAGCTTTGTTAGAGCTTGCGCTTACACGTTATGGCCTTGATATTGCTATGGAGTATGGTTTTGAGCCTGTTTTAAGCCCTGATTTGGCGCGTGATAGCCTTATGCAGGGGGCCGGTTTTGTTCCGCGTGGGAATGAATCTAATACCTATAGAATTGAAGATAGCGATTTGAACCTTATTGCGACCAGTGAAATCACTTTGGTGGGCATGGCCGCGGACGAGGTGCTTGAAGAAAAGTCTCTACCTGTAAAATTGGCTGGGATATCCCATTGTTTTAGAAGTGAGCGTGCACATGGTAGTTTGACACGCGGTATTTATAGAGTGCATCAGTTTACCAAGACTGAAATGGTTGTTGTTTGTACTGCTGAACAGGCTGAAGAACAGCACATGGCTTTGAGAGCTATTGAACAAAAAGTGTTTGATGGTTTGGAAATTCCTTACCGTGTTCTAGAAATTGCTACTGGTGACCTCGGTGCTTCTGCTTACAGAAAATTTGATTTAGAAGCCTGGATGCCTGGCCGGAACGGAGGTAGCTGGGGAGAAATTACAAGTACGAGTAATTGTACAGATTTTCAGGCGCGCCGACTTAATATTCGTTACAAAGATAAAACTGGGAAGCTTCAGTTTGCGTATACTCTTAACGGAACTGCTTTGAGTGTATGCCGTGCGATGATAGCGCTGGTTGAGAATCATCAGCAGGCTGATGGAAGTATTCGCATTCCTGCTGCGCTACGACCTTATATGTCTGGTTTAGAGTTTATATCAGTTAGCAAATAATGCATCTACGTCATATTCAGCCAAATCCTACCCGTATGAAACGGTTGATGGATCTGCTTCGTTCACATGGTAAATATGATGAGCGGGTCCTGAGTGCTATATCGACTATTCCGCGTGAACTGTTTCTTCCAAAAAGCATGAGCACTGAGGCATACGATGATGCATGTTTACCTATTGGCGAATTGCAGACTATTTCCATGCCAAGTGTTGTAGCCCATATGACATCTTTACTTGAGCTTAAGGGAACAGAAAAAGTGCTTGAGATTGGTACGGGGTGTGGTTATCAGACTTCTGTATTAAGTAAACTTTGCAAACGCGTATTTACTATTGAGCGTCATAAAAGCCTGAGTGTTACGGCAGTGCAGAGATTGCACGATATGGGTTATACAAATTTTACACCCTTAGTTGGTGACGGTACCTTGGGCTGGCCAGGGCAGGCTCCGTTTGACCGTATTATTGTTACTGCTGCTGGTCCTTGGGTTCCCGAGGCTTTAGTTAGCCAGCTTGCAGTTGGTGGAATTCTTGTGATTCCAGTAGGCCCTCAAGACGCAATGCAGAAGTTAGTTAAAATTGTGAAGGAATCAGATTCAACATTATCTGAAAGCTTTTGTGGTTCGGTAAGTTTTGTGCCCTTAGTTGGAGAGCAGGGAATAAAGGAATCTGTGAGAGATTATCGTCGCGCATAGCTGTGTACTTTAGGTTACAGGGGGATTTATATGTATATTCGTTAAGGTGCTTTCCATAAGCTGAGCATGCATGAACGTAGTATGCTATATTTTATGGATTATCGTCGTAAATTTGCTGCTTATGCTAGTAGGCCTGATGCGCAACAGAGGTTATTTGGTATATCTCTTTTAGAGTCCATTTTCATACCGCTGCCGAGTGATTTTTTGCTTATTCCTATGAGTTTATTGTCACCAGACAGAGCCTTTAGGTATGCATTTGTTGCTAGCTTGGGCTCTGCGGCCGGAGCACTTGTAAGTTATTTTGTGGGGTGGATTGTTATTAATTTTGCTGCCCAGTTTCTGCTTATTCCTCAATGGATATTGAACACCCTTGATTTCTTTAAATCATACTCGGCAATTTTTTTGATTTCTGCTGGTTTTTCATCTGTTCCATTTAATTTTGTTACTTTCTTGAGTGGTGTTTCAAATGTAAATTTGATTTATTTCTTAGTACTTTGCGTGTTTTTTCGTGCTGTCAGATATAACCTTATTTCTTGGCTTATTTGGCGAGGTGGACCGAGATACCAAGAGTGGTTGGAACGAAATTTCTATGGGACAATGATGGTAATGACATTGGCGCTATTAGTGGTTTCAGTCATAGGAATCTTATTCTTTGAAACGGCTTAAGGATTATTTAAAAATGAACAGTTATTATTTTCCTTGTTTCTTAGCGGTATGTTTGATTGTTGCTGGGTGTGCGCCGCAGAACTCTGCACCTGTTGTGGTAGGACAATCTAAATCTAATAGAATAATTGTATCTAGTCCTAAGACTAGTTTAGCATCTCAGTTAATCTTTCCCAGCGTGCCTAATTCTGAAAAACGCACTGTAGAACGTAACGTTGTTCAGTCTGGTCATGTCAAATCATCACCCGAAAAACTGGTTAAACATCAGGTTACAGCAACAGATACAGCTTATAAAATTGCAGCTAAATACGATACGTCTATCGATAAAATTATTAAGATTAATAAGTTAAACTCTGTTTCTGACATTCGCGAGGGGATGGTGTTGGATGTGGTGGCGAATACGAGGGAGGGGGGGAGTGCTTGGGAGGAGATGAAGCGGGTTTTGAGCCAGCCGGTGGTTAGAAAAGAAGATTTGGCGCAGAAACCTGTTGAAAAAGAAGTGGTTAGTGCGGGGTTGGGGGTAGAAAAGTCGGTTGTGGTTGAGCCGGAGGTTGCTTTAAGAAACTCTGATAAAGTATTGAATGATATTGAACCTGCGGCGGGTGGAGTTGAGACCTATACGGTGCAACCTAAGGATACGATTTACCGTATATCCTTGAAAAATAACGTTTCTGTTATTGACCTGATGGCGGCTAATGATTTTACGGAACCGCAGGATTTGAAGGCTGGAGCCAATATCCGTATTCCACGCAAGGGAAGTGGAGGGGAAGTACGTGGGAAGCAGATGGACACTGCCCATATTTCACCTGCTGCTGGAAGTGCCGGACAAGAGAGTTTGAGCGCCCAAGGGCAGGGGGGCGATGGCCAGCCCGTGCAAGTGGCGATGCTGGAGCCGAGCCGTGCGGTGGCTCAAGAGGATTTGGAGTCCAAAGCCGTGGTGCAGCAGGCGCAGCGCGAGGCTACGCTGACCCTCAGTAAAGATAAGCCGTCCGACAAAATTAATATTGCCGAGGCAGAGATGAAGCGCGGCAAGGTTGACCCCGTGGCAGCCCGTGCCAAAGGGTTGGTGTGGCCGGTGAAGGGCGAGATTATCAAGAAATTCGGTGACGATGGCAGTGGGGTGGCGCGTACGGGGATTAACATTGCCGTACCCAAAGGTACGGCTGTGCTGGCCAGTGAAAGTGGTAAGGTGCTTTACGCGGATGACGGCTTGAAGATTTACGGCAAGCTGGTGCTGATACGCCATGACAACGGCATGGTTTCCGCCTACGCGCACAACAGCCATTTATTGGTGAAGAAGAATGAGAAAGTGAAGAAGGGGCAGGTGATTGCGCTGAGCGGTTCCACCGGCAATGTGGAGCAGCCGCAACTGCACTTTGAGCTGCGCCAGCACGCCAGTGCGATTGACCCGATGGGGGTTTTGCCGCGGCTTTAATAAATCGATAAAGTAACTTCATAGCTTCATGAAGTGTTATACACCTATGACTGTATATCAAGCCGGTAGGTATTCTTAATCAACCTTAACTAGACTGCATCTAAGGGTTTAATTTGTGGTCTTGGTCTAACCAAATTATATAAAATGTATGATCAATTATGATTCCATGAACACGACCATACTTATTGGCAGAAACTTGAAATTGCCAGCCATCATAACCTTTGTAATGGTCATTTAAACACCCAAAACCTCGAGGACGCGATGTCTTAGTCCAGTCATGAGTATGATTACGAATAGAGGGGTGACAGGGCCCTGTGAACTGTTTGACCGTCCAGCCCGATAGGTCTCTTAATCTTTGCATAAGGGTTTGTGTGTAGCCGTCTTGAAAGGTGGTCGGGCAAACTTCAGTATCTGAGCTGTCAAAAAACTTAAATGAGAATCTAAGCTCGGGGTCGTATGGCAACTGCTTTTTAATATTTCCTTCTTGGAGGGGAAGTTGTAATTTTTTCATGAAGCTTAAAGGCTTGCATAAAACGCTTGCATAGATTCTTTAGATATAATTGCCTCAGAACGTGCATCTTCTGGGATGCCCCCTCGTGCTTCAATCCATGGTGCTTCTCTGTGTGTCATAAGCTCTAGGGCAACTCCAGTTTCAGACCCGAAAATATCTATGATACTATTCAGATGCTTAACTATTTCAGTGTCTAGCGAAGGTTCAGTCAGAGTGTCCATTATGGGGCGCCACTCGTTGCTGCTAAAACGATGATATTGCGAAGGTAGTACTGGGCCATGAACCCACGCTTGAAAGTCTTCGTTGAAAAGTGAGCACCCCTTTTCAGCAAGAAACCATGCTTGTGCGTAATACATTAGCTTTTGAAGTTTAAGATTAGTCAGTACTTCTCCGCGTTTGCGACATTCAACAAGCAGATAGTCTGCAACCAGTTTTGCGGTAACAGGGGTGGGGCAAGTTGTGGTGTTCATAATCTTATCCTTTGCTTTAGTGTATTCGTTTGCAAGGGGCGTACCTATAATAAGTACCTGTTCTGTGTCAGAATTAACGCGCTTGGTCAAGATTTGTTTATATTTTCAATATATAAAACATCTTATTAGATTTATCGATCCTAGAACAAATTTCAAAAAGCGTTACCAGCTAATAAATGTATGACAAAGTGTTTCGTGGAATAGGATGTTAATACTAGATTCTTATAAATTAAAAAAGAACCCGGCTTGGCCGGGTTCTTGATTTGGTGGGAGTTAGTCCTGGGGCTCCGGCTGGGGGGCTGGAGGTTTGAAGAGGTGGGTGACCCCTGATGTTACTTGAGATGTTGGGGGTTGCTGCCTGCCATAACGGACTTCATCCACCTTCTGGGCAAACGGGTTGTGCATGCCGCGGACGAGGGTGCGGTAGCTGAGCCGTTCCGTTAGTGTACGGGGTATCATCGGTTGGACCAATTGGCCGAGTGACTTGTGAGGCTTGCCGTTAAGGTTCTTCACCATCTGGTTGTATTCCGCCATACGCATGCGGCGTTCGTATTCCTCCAGTACAGGTTCCAGAACATAAAAGCCGACCGCATGGATGGTGATGCTACAGCTGGCGGTTGTGGCGCCTTTCGGGCGGCTGAGGTAGACGTCCGTTCCGACCGTGCGGAGTTTTTTCCGCGTTTGCAGGAGATTGCCGACATCCGGAATTTCCCCTTCCAGAAACCAGGCGGACCGATAACGCGACGATTGTTCGTGGTAGGCCAGATTTGCCAAGAGTTTGTTGAGCGGGAGACAGTCATTGATGGCTTCCCGAAACTGGACAGCCGACAGGAAGACAACGGGTGGTTGTTCTTTCATGGGGGACTCCTTTTAAAAAGGCATGAGATATGTTTGTATGCAAATTATGCTGAAACGGGGTGGGTGGCAAGCCCCGAGAGATTGAATAACAGGCAGAATAACGACAGTTTGTATGCCGCGGCGTAGCGGTACTTGTGGACGGGAAGGGGGCTTTTGGATATGGTTTGGGCCATAAATAAGGATGATTCATGATGATTTCAGTTGTATGGGCACAAGATGCCGTAAATGCCGCCCCGGCGAATGATTTTGGTGCGATTGTGATGAGCGCCTTCCCGTTCATTCTTGTATTTGCCGTGTTTTACTTCGTGCTGCTGCGCCCGCAGATGCAGGCCGCCAAAAAGCATGCCGCGTTGATTGAAGGCCTGAAAAAAGGTGACGTGGTTGTGACTGACGGTGGTTTGATTGGTGAAATTCAGGCCCTGAAAGAGGCTGTTGTGCACATTCGCGTAGCTGAAGGCACCGTTGTGAGCATTGCCCGTGAAGCCGTGCGTACCACCCTGACCGGTGACGTGGCCAAAGGCTGGGAAGCCAAGGGCACTGACGCTGCAAGCCGCAAGCGCTAGGCCTGACTGAATATTCCGATTGGTAGAGAGGTAGAGTTTGATGGGACAGATGTCCGCCATGTTGAGAGTACTGGTGATTACAGTACTGGTATTTGCGACGATTTACTGCCTGCCCAACCTGCTGACGCAGGCGCAGCGCGACAAGCTGCCCGACTGGCTGCCAAACAAAGCCATGAACCTTGGCCTTGACCTGCAAGGTGGTGCCCACCTTGTGATGGAAGTGGACATGAATGACGTGGTGACCCGTGCCAACGAAAACCTTGAAGACCGTGTGCGTGCCTTCGCGCGTGACAACCAGATTGGCTACGTTAACCTGCGCATGACCGACGCCGGTGTGGAGCTGGTACTTCGCGATGCGAGCCAAGCCAAGCTGTTGCGTGACGAGTTGGTGAAAGAGGGCATTCTGGTTGAGGTTGGTGCCGATGGTGAGACCTTGCTGAGCCTTGGTGAGAGCTACCTGACTGAAATGCGCAAGCGGGCCCTTGCCCAGACCCTGCAAGTGCTGCGCAGCCGCGTTGACCAGTTCGGTGTTGCCGAGCCGCTGATTCAGCAACAAGGTGACAAGCGTGTGATTGTGGAGCTGCCCGGTGTGCAGGACGTAGAGCGTGCCAAAGCCGCGATTGGGAAAACCGCCCAGCTGACCTTCCACCTTGTGGACGAAAGTGCCGACGCGAGCAGCCCGATTGTGCCTGCGGGTAAATTGCGCTTGATGGAGGTTATCGGGGAGGGGGTTAACACCCGCGAAGTGCCGTTGACCATTCAGAAGCGCCCCAGCCTGACCGGCGAAATGCTGACTAGTGCCGCCGCTGCCTTCGACCAGAACGGTGCGCCTGCGGTGGACATTGCGTTTGACAGCCGTGGCACCAAGCTGTTTGCCGAGCTTTCGACCCAGAACGTAGGCAAGCGTTTTGCGATTGTGCTGGATGGCAAGGTGTACAGCGCTCCCGTCTTCCGTGAGGCGATTTTAGGTGGCCGTGCCCAGATTTCCGGTAACTTCAAGAC
>JAIXZU010000099.1 GCA_027489415.1 Alphaproteobacteria bacterium | reverse complement strand
TGGCATCGTCATAGTCGCGGTAGCGCATCAGCCGGAAAGCCACATCCACCGCACGCTTCACCAACACTTCGGTATATTTGTTGGCCCACCTGCGGGTCTTCGCGGGGTTCACCCACGGCATCCACCATTTGGTCTTAATCGGTAGCCCCGCATCATCCCAACGCCCTGTGTCGTAGCGGTAAAGCTGCCCGCCCTTGGCAAGGTAAAGCTCACCATCAGGCGCGTAATGCGCCGCCGTAATCCCCGAAAAAGCCCCGTCAAACACCGCCCAACCGTGCCCGAAAGCCCCAATCTGCCAAATCAGGCTCACATCATCCATCACCAGCCCGAACCACCCCTGCCCGTCATGGCGCAAACTCACCACACGCTTGTACAAGGTAGTGTTACCCATAATACGCGCCACTAATTCGGTAATGGTCGGGTCAAGCTCGCTGCCAATGTCGCTCACATCCAGCTGTTCGGTCTGAAGCGTCCTGCTCAGCGTCCGCGCCCCCTGCCTGCCTACAAACAGCAGGTCGTTGGGCAACTCCAGCACGGCATTGCCATGAATGGTGCCTAACGGAATCGTCTTCGCCCACGCCATATCGCCATTCACGGCAGGGTTGGTGCCGGTCCACAGCTGAAGGTGATTGCGCCCCACAAACACGGTCATACCGTCTTTCAGGCTCATCGCCAGCAGCTCGTCGGCCACCCCGGCCTTATCCGCCAAATTGATACTCGGCACACTCCCCGTCGCTGGGTCGGGCCACGCCGTAAAATCGTTCACACCGTGGGTGTAATACACGCGCAACCGGTCCACATCACCTGTCATGGTGGGGGTAATCTGGCCTTTGCCAAAGCCCCACAACCGGTCATGCACCGCCACCATGTTGGCAAAACGCGGCGGCTTTACCGTGAAGGCCATCTCATTCAGCGCACTGGTCAGCACCGCAGTCCCAAGGGTCACGGTCACAACCGCCCCCGCCACACTCACGGCACTCACCGTTGCATTCACGTAGCTACTGCCCAACTTGGCCCGCACCACGGTACCCACAGCATAAAGGCTGGCATCACTCTGAATCGTAAACTGCGTCGCACTCACAAAAGTAAGTCCGGCCGCCGCATCTACAACCAGCTTGCTCACCACGCTCCAGCTGGTGCCGTCCCACGCCATCACATCGTTCAGGCCGTTGCACAGCAACAACCTGCCCCCAAAGGTCACGGTGCGCACAACACCGGCCCCATTCAGTCCGGAAAACACCTGCACCCAGGCCGCCCCGTTCAACCGGTAAATCTTGCCCGCATCCGTTGCCACCAGCAGCTGTAAACCACTGGGCGCCTGGAAACTCATGCAAGCCGTCACCACCTCACCGGCAATGACGTTGCCAACGGCCACCACGCCGTTACGCTTGCTCCCTGCCCCATCGGCACTCATCATCATGTTGCGCACCTCGCGCCCCAGCGTGATGGGCATGGAAAGCGGGCTTCTCGCCGTGCTCATCATCCCTCTCGGAAAAGGTATCACCACACTCGCCAAATCTCGTTTCACGAAAATTCTCCCCTACTAACTTCACTCCGAACACCGAATGCCGAATACCGAACACCGCTTAAACAATGTCAAAAGGCTGAACCCTAAGGCTCGACGCCGTGTTATGCAGCAACCCCAGCTTCACCCGCTGTTTGGCCTCCTGCCACTGGCGCTGGTACACCTGCAACTCGGCACTGCTGCCAAACCCGCGCTCAAACAGGCTGCTCCACACAAGGCCACCCCACACCAGCGCGTTGTGGTGCGCTCTGGGTAACAAAAGAGAGGCCTCAGCCCCCCCTTCAACCAAATCCTCAACCAGCGGCACATAAAGTACCCGTAAACTCACACCGGCTTGGCTGGGGTGAATCCTCACACCACCCGCCGTCACCACATAGCGCGCCGCATTGCCAATCAGCACACCACTGGGGTCAAGCTCCATAATCTCTAAGGGCGTCACACCACCAAGCGCCACCCCCGCACTGGCATCCACCACTTTCAAAATCCGGTAAGGTACGCGCCCCAGCACGGCCTCGCCCCCAACACCGGTCACCACACTCTCCTGAACCTGCAACGCCGGCGGCAAGTAAGCCACCACCTCATCCATCAGCTCATGGTAAGCCGCATTCAACCAGCCAAGGGCCTTGGCCTGCACTTCCCCATGCCCCGCGGTCTGGTGGCTCAACGCCACAATCCGGTCACGAATTTCATTGACGTTCATCGCCACCATTCCCCCATAAATTCTAAAATCTCAAAAAAAAGGCCCCCACACGGGGGCCTTTAAGCATTCCGCGCAAAGCGCGTTTTTCAGATATCCGCAAGCAGGCGGCTAAACCCGAAGAGCCCCGTTTCCATAGCCCCGCAGGGCTATACTAATTTACTAACGGGAAACGGTCATCCAGTTGGCGTTTTGAAGGAGCGACATTTACGAGTGTAAATGAGCTTCTTCAAAACCCGACTGGGCGTCGTTTTAGCCCCTGCCCTACAACCTGCACTTAATCAGCAACAGCGGCATTGAACATGTTCACAACACCATGATCGACGTTATTGAACACGAGTTTAGAAACACCACGGATCTCATCAATCGCAAAGCCATTGGAGTGCCCGTAGTCATCCGCATCTTCCTTGTAGTTGGTGCGCTTGCCCCAGGCTACCGCCAGCGCCTGCGCGCCGCACAGCACGTTGTGGCCAACAGCAATGCCGGATGTTCCCGCACCAGCCAGCGTCGGCATCTCGGTCTCGAAGATCATCACACCGTCCCACATGCCCTTGTAGCGCTGGCCATGCACCAGCACGCTGTCACCCATTTTGGTGGGGATGTACGTGTTCAGCGCCTTGAAGTCCGCATCGTTCAGCAGGTCACGCACGCAGTACGGGTGGGCAAACAGCACAAACACCTCTTCCACCTTATTGCCGTCCTTAATCACGAACGGGCGCACCTTGCGGGCACCTTCCAGCAACGCTTTGCGCTTGGCGCGGGAGATCGCCGCCGTGGTCAGCTTGTCGTTGGTGTTGTCCACGGTGGCCAGTGCGGTGGCGTGGGTGGCGTTCCAGTTGGCATCGCTCACACCGTACAGGTAGCGGCTGCGGTCACGTCCAACGGCCGTATTCGTCAGCGCGGTCACAATGTCTTTGCGCAGCTTGTCGCTCGCCCAGTCAACCAGCGCTTCGCGGGCTTGGTTGCGCAGGTCGAAGGCCACACGCTTCTCGCTCATTTCACCTTGCAGCAGCACACCATGGCGAATGGTGTCAACCACCAGCCGCTGGTCATAAAACACAAGGCTCTCCTCAGCCCCTTTCAGGGTGTTGGAACCACTCACACCGGCGCCACTCAGCTTGGCGCGCAGCTGCACGGTAATCGCGTCACCGGGCGCCTTGGTCAGCTCTTCCTTCACTTGGATAATATTATGCGAACTCGTCCCCATGAAGGTGAAGAACGGGTTCTGCGCAAGGTATTCACTAAATACCTCATTGCTCCACTGCTCATTGCTCACGCCATGAGTCGTATCAATAGTCGGTGCAGGCATAAACCTAAACTTTCATTAACTTAATTATAAAAAAAGGGCCTAATGCCCCTCCCCTCGGTTCCTGGCTACCCGGTTACCCGGCTACCTGGTCCCTTACTTCCCAAACACATCCACCAGCTTGCCCAGTTTCCTAGTAGCCGCCGCAGGCGCACTGGCACGTGTCCCGGAAAACACCGGCCCACCCACCTTCGCAACACCACTCTCCTTGGCCGCCATCTCCGCCTCAATCTCAGCCCTCATCGCGGCCTTAATCTCAGCAGGAGAACTCCCGTACTTGCCCACAAACTCCGCCACGGGCTTGTAACCCATCGCCACTTTCAGGGCCGCCAGCACGGGCCGCTCACTGGCCATCACCTGTTTCAGAATCTCAGGGTTGGCCTGCACCGCGCGCGAATACACACTCTCCCCGTCCATTCTCACCAGCGCGTCATAGTCACCGCCGGTCAGGGCCAGCACGTCGCGCACCAGCGCTTCATCACTGGCAATCTGGGCCTGTATCTGGTTCATTTTGTCAGCCGGAATGCCACCATCGTCCGCAATGGTTTCACCGCCACCAACCTTCATGTTTGCAGTATTGTTTGCAGCGGGGGCCGCGCCCTGTACCTTCTGCAACTGCGCTTTAATCTGTTCAAGCTTACCGCCGGCAGCCCCGGCATCCTTGGCTCCAAATCCAAATTTCATCTTCAAAACTCCTTGTTAAACACAAAAAAACGCAGGGCCTGAACCCTGCGTTTTTCACACTCGCTATCAGCGGCTAAAGCAGTTTGAACCAAACCACCGCCGCCATCAGGCAGACAATCACAACCATCACAATCGCCAGAACATTCATCAGAACGTCCAACGAAAGCAACTTCAGCCGCATTTTCCAGTCAACCTCATTCAGGTCTCCCAGAAACGGGTACTTCCCGCCAATGCTCGCCCCAATCTTCTGGCCGACCATCATCTGAAACGTATATCCCGCCAGCTGCTGCGCTACCGCGTCCAGCCAAATCCACAGCAACCAAACCGCGGCAAAACCGAAAATCAGCAGCATCACAGCCTGTTCAGTCGTCATGCGATACAGAAATTCAATCATCTGCTCATCTT